>JAPLEC010000422.1 GCA_026391515.1 Bacteroidia bacterium
ACGTATCGCTTCTTTAAATGTGGGAAATAGTCTTCTTGGAAGAGTTATCTCCCCCACAGGACAACCACTTGACGGGAAAGGACCCATTGGCGGAGAGCTGTTTAACATGCCTTTCGAAAGAAAAGCACCCGGAGTTATTTTCCATCAGCCGGTAAAACAGCCGCTTCAGACTGGTCTAAAAGCTATCGACGCAATGATACCTATTGGCCGGGGACAAAGGGACCTTATAATTGGTGACAGGCAGACCGGGAAAACAGCAATAGCAATTGATACAATTATTAATCAGCGCCCTAATTTTGAAAAAGGGAAACCGGTCTATTGCATCTATGTGGCTGTAGGACAGAAAGGATCGACCGTAGCAAATATAGCCAGGACACTTGAAGAACATGGTGCTCTGGAGTACTCTGTGATAGTTCTGGCAACAGCCTCCGATCCTGCTGCAGCTCAGTTCTATGCTCCTTTTGCCGGAGCTGCCATCGGTGAATTTTTCAGGGATACAGGACGTGATGCACTTATAATTTATGACGATCTTTCAAAACAGGCAGTATCATACAGGGAGGTTTCACTTCTTCTCCGAAGACCGCCAGGACGCGAAGCCTACCCCGGCGATGTTTTTTACCTTCATTCACGTCTGCTGGAAAGAGCAGCAAAGATTATTGAGTCGGATGAGGTGGCAAAACAGATGAATGACCTGCCTGAATCGATCAGACATATGGTTAAAGGAGGCGGATCTCTTACAGCATTGCCGATTATCGAAACTCAGGCCGGCGACGTTTCAGCTTATATACCGACGAACGTTATTTCAATTACGGACGGACAAATATTCCTCGAAACGACTCTCTTTAACTCCGGAGTTCGCCCGGCTATAAATGTGGGAATTTCAGTATCGAGGGTTGGAGGAAATGCCCAGATCAAATCGATGAAAAAAATTGCCAGTACTCTCAAGGTCGATCAGGCGCAGTACCGTGAGCTTGAGGCATTCTCGAAATTCGGATCCGACCTTGATGCAACAACTCTTGCAACACTTAATAAGGGAGCCAGGAACGTTGAGATACTTAAGCAAAATCAGTATTCACCTGTTGCGGTAGAAAAACAAATTGCAATTATTTATTGCGGCACCATGGGCTTGTTGAAAAATGTTCCGGTAAACAAGGTAAAGGAATTTGAAAAGGAATATATTGAGTTCCTCGATCTTAAGTACAGGGACGTACTCGATAATCTTCGCGATGGAACTCTGAACAATGACATTACCGGTGTACTTGAAAAAGTTGCAGTCGATCTGACAGCAAAATACAGAACACATTAACAGCCGGAACAAAGATGAAAATTTGATTTGAAATGGCGAATTTAAAGGCAATAAGGATCCGGATAGCCTCTGTTAAATCGACAAAGCAGATAACCTCAGCAATGAAAATGGTTTCTGCCGCCAAGCTCAGAAGGGCTCAGGATAAAATCGTAAGGCTGAGGCCTTATGCATCCAAGCTGCATGAAATATTTGTCGGATTGTCCCAGAGCCTTGCTGATTCGGAAATTGAAAATGTTTATGGCCGGATCTCGCCGCCTGAAAAGATCCTGATAGTTGTAATTACTTCAAACAGAGGCCTTTGCGGAGGCTTTAATGCAAATGTGATGAAAGAAGCACGTAAATTAGTCTCTGAAAAATATTTTGACCAGTTCAATAAAGGAAATCTAACATTCCTGACGATCGGGAAAAAAGGGTATGATTATTTAAAGAAGCAAATGCTGAAATTGCTGCCGGAACAGAACAAACTTTTTAATAATCTTACTTTTGATAATGTGGCGGTTGTTGCAGAAGCTGTAATGGTCGAATTTGTAGCAGGCGAGTACGACAGGGTTGAGCTGATATATAACCAGTTTAAAAATGCTGCTGTACAAAACCTTACCTGTGAACCATTCCTTCCTGTCGAAACCGTAACGGAAGGAACCAATAACTCAGTCCCGACAGATTATATTTACGAACCCACAAAAGAAGATATAGTTAAGGAGCTTATTCCAAAGTCGCTTAAGATACAGTTCTACAAAGCAGTACTTGATTCATTTGTCGCCGAACATGGTGCAAGAATGACCGCAATGCATAAGGCAACTGACAATGCAACAAGCATGATCCGTGATCTGACACTTCTTTATAATAAAGCACGCCAGGCTGCAATTACAAACCAGATTCTTGAAGTAGTCGGGGGTGCCGAAGCTCTTAATGGTTAGACACTTTCGCATTTATAACATCACAGTTAAAGCATGTATACTTATTCCGAACTAAAAGAGGTCGTCGACAAAGCTTTGGTAAACCTGTCATATAACACTGAAGCGATAAGATTAATAGATCCTGTTAAATATATTCTTTCAGTCGGAGGTAAAAGACTTCGTCCGGTAATGACCCTTATAGCATGCAACCTGTTCAGCGACAAAATTGATGATGCAATATTACCAGCAGCCGGAATTGAAGTTTTTCATAATTTCTCGCTTGTACATGATGATATTATGGATCAGGCTCCGGTAAGAAGAGGATTACCAACTGTTCATCAGAAATGGAATACAAATCAGGCAATCCTTTCAGGCGATGTTATGACATTTATTTCCAATGAATGTTTTTTACAAACACCTGCAAATCATTTGCTTAAGGTTTTTAAGGTATTCAATAAGACTGCTATCGAAGTTTGTGTGGGGCAACAGCTTGATATGGACTATGAAAAAGCTGTTGTAGTGCGACAGGATGAATATCTGAGAATGATAGAATTAAAAACAGCTGTACTTCTGGCTGCTTCATTAAAAATTGGAGCTGTAATAGGAGGAGGAGAAGATAAAGATGCTGATCTTCTTTATGAGGCCGGGAGAAACCTCGGGCTCGCTTTCCAGATCCAGGATGACCTGCTCGATGTATGGGGTGACATAAAATCCTTTGGCAAAACATTAGGCGGAGATATTGTTGCAAACAAGAAAACTTTTCCGCTGGTAAAAGCAATGGAAATAGCTTCAGCAGAGCAGTTTAAGCAGCTCCAGGAACAGTTTTCAATGAAAGATTCTGACGAGGAAGCCAAGATCAATAAAGTGATCAGCTTATATGAACAGCTCAATATAAAAGAGATTACGGAAACCCTGGCAAATGAATATATCAGCAAGGCATTAGTGCTTATTCAAAAGGTTAATGTTGATGAAACGCGAAAGAATGAACTAATAAATCTTGCCAGCTCTCTGATCGGAAGAAATCATTAAATCACAGTTCTTTATTTTCCTGCTTTTTTGACCAGCTGAAATTCACAAGAAGTCCTGCGTTAAAAATTAACTGGCTATATTTACTGAACAGAGTATATTTTGCTTCAGTGTAAACACTGATTTTTTCTGAAAGCTTCAAATCGGAACCACACCCGATATTTAATCCAAAAGCATTATCATGTTCTTTATAATCTGTGCTAAACCATTTTATTTTCGTAAAATGTATATTAAATCCTGCAAGACCATAAAATCCAAACCGGTCAAGGGAATAGATAACATAATGACCATCAATATTAAACATCGTTGAAGAAACCCTGGTTTTTGATGTAATGCCTAGGGTATCTGTACAAGTATTTGTACGCGGTAAAAAATAAGTAAATGTGGGAGAAACATTGAACGGGCGATCAGTTTTGTACATGAAAGTAAAAGTAATTCCTGCTAAAGGACCTTGATTTACAACTGATGAAATTCCGGCAGTTTCATTATTATAATGATAACCCGTTTCCATAACTAAACCACCGCCAATTCTTATAGATTGCGATCTTGCAGAGAAGATTATCAAAATCGTTAAAAAACCTGTGATAAATAACTTTTTCATCAGGACGTCAGTTAAAAATTACAATTCCTCAAAGACTGTAAAGGTAATTAACATGAATTATACAACAACCTGAATTTTGGCAAAATTCAAAAAATACACAATTTCGCACGGGTTAAGTCATTAACATTCACAAAGAATAAAAATATCTTTAACCGGAATCAATAATTGTTTAAATTTATGCTCGCGAAAGGAAATCGTTTCTGAAATTTGTTAAATTTGTATCTACTTGAAAAGAATTAATAATTAAAGACATGTCACAGAATACAGGGAAAATCAGCCAGATTATCGGACCGGTGGTTGACGTTATGTTTGAAAGACAAGGCATGGATTTGCCTGACATTTATGATGCCCTGGAAATTAAGAGGAATGATGGAACAACTCTTGTTGTGGAATGCCAGCAGCACATAGGTGAAAACACTATCCGTACAATTGCAATGGATTCAACCGACGGACTACGAAGGGGCATGGACGTTATTGCAACCGGATTGCCGATCACAATGCCTATAGGTGAACAGATCAAAGGAAGACTCATGAATGTGACCGGAGAAGCTATTGATGGAATAGGTCCGCTTGATAAAAAAGGTGGATATCCGATCCACCGTAAACCTCCAAAATATGAAGACCTGTCAACCGAGAAAGAGATTCTGTACACGGGAATAAAAGTTATAGACCTTATTGAACCTTATTCGAAAGGCGGTAAAATTGGTCTTTTTGGAGGCGCCGGCGTAGGAAAAACAGTTGTAATTCTTGAGCTCATTAATAATATTGCAAAAGCATATTCAGGTCTGTCAGTCTTTGCAGGTGTGGGCGAAAGAACAAGGGAAGGAAACGATTTACTTCGCGAAATGCTTGAAGCAGGAGTAATTTCGTATGGAAAAGAGTTCCTTAAAAGCATGAAAGAAGGAGGCTGGGACCTCTCAAAAGTTGACAAAGAAGCATTAAAAGAATCAAAACTTGCACTGGTATTCGGACAAATGAATGAACCTCCGGGAGCAAGAGCAAGAGTTGCTCTTTCCGGCCTGTCAGTTGCCGAACATTTCAGAGACGGTGATGGCAAAAGCGGAGGACGCGATATTCTTTTTTTCATGGATAATGTATTCCGTTTTACCCAGGCAGGATCTGAAGTTTCTGCTCTTCTTGGCAGGATGCCTTCAGCTGTAGGTTATCAGCCTACACTGGCTACCGAAATGGGTATTATGCAAGAACGTATCACTTCCACAAGACATGGATCAATAACTTCTGTACAGGCAGTTTATGTGCCTGCCGACGACCTTACTGACCCGGCTCCGGCTACTACCTTCGCACACCTTGATGCAACAACAGTTTTAAGCCGTAAAATTTCCGAGCTTGGAATTTATCCCGCTGTTGACCCGCTCGATTCAACATCAAGGATACTTACCCCGGACATAGTGGGAGAGGCACACTATAACTGCGCTCAGAAGGTAAAGGAGCTTCTTCAGAGATATAACGAACTTCAGGATATAATTGCAATTCTTGGTATGGACGAACTTTCAGAAGAAGATAAGCTTGTTGTCCACAGGGCAAGACGTATACAAAGATTTCTGTCGCAGCCTTTCCAGGTTGCAGAACAGTTTACCGGAATAAAAGGAGCCCTTGTATCAATTGAAGATAATATCAAAGGATTCAATATGATAATGGAAGGGAAAGTCGATCAGTACCCTGAAGCAGCATTTATGCTCGTCGGGACAATTGAAGATGCGATAGAAAAAGGTGAAAAAATCCTTGCTCAATCTAAATAAATCGTACAGGGATGAAAATAGAGATCATCACTCCTGACAAAAAGATATTTGAAGGGGATATAAAATCAATAAGGGTTCCCGGGAAAAAAGGATCTTTCCAGGTTCTTAAAGACCATGCCCCTATTATTTCGACTCTCGAAAACGGACCTGTGATTATAGTTGACCAGGACAATGAAGAGACGAGATACGAAATCAACGGCGGAGTGATTGAAGTCAAAATGAATAAGATCATTCTTCTGGCTGAATCGGTACGATAAGCCATTTATCATGACATCTGATGAATTCCGGAAACATGCCCATGAGCTGGTCGACTGGATGGCCAACTATTTGGAAAATATCGAAAAGTATCCGGTAAAATCCCAGGTAAAACCAGGTGAGATATTCAGGCAAATCCCTGATCATCCTCCATCAGACCCTGAATCGTTTAACGGGCTGATGAAAGATGTTGAAGAGATAATAATGCCCGGAATTACTCACTGGCAAAGTCCGAATTTCTTTGCTTATTTTCCTGCCAACTCAAGCCTTCCTTCAATTCTGGCCGAGATGATAATAGCCACAATCGGAGCACAATGCATGAACTGGGAAACATCACCTGCTGCTGCCGAGCTTGAAGAAAAAATGATGATCTGGCTGAAAGAATTGATTGGACTTCCGGATTATTTTGAAGGAGTCATTCAGGATACTGCTTCAACAGCTACCCTGGCAGCAATCATTGTAGCGCGGGAACGAATTACCGGATTTAATGTAAATAATAATGGAGCAAATTCTGCCGGAATTCTTAAAGTATATTGCTCTGAACAGGCACACTCTTCGGTTGAAAAAGCAGTAAAAATTTGCGGCATAGGCAAAAAGAACCTGGTAAAAGTTCCTGTTAAAAAGGATTTCTCAATGGATCCGGAGAAGCTTGGCGAAGCAATAAAATCGGATAAAAAAAACGGATTTATTCCATGTTGCGTTGTTGCAACGATTGGCACAACAGGAACCACTGCTGTTGACCCTTTAAAAGCCATTGGAGTAATCTGCAGGAAAAATGATATCTGGCTCCATGTCGATGCTGCAATGGCCGGTACGGCTCTTATTTTGCCCGAATTCCAATGGATGCTCGACGGAAGGGAATATATGGACAGCTTCCTTTTCAATCCGCACAAATGGATGTTCACAAATTTTGATTGCACAGCATTTTTCATTAAAGATGCAGAAACATTGATTAAGACTTTCGAAGTCCTTCCTGAATACCTGAAAACAAGAACCAGGGGACAGGTCAATGATTACCGCGACTGGGGAATCCCTCTCGGCAGAAGATTCAGAGCTCTGAAGCTATGGAGCGTAATAAGATCATTTGGAAAGGAAGGGTTACAGAATAAAATTCGACAGCATATTCAGTTTGCTTCGAGATTGAAAGAATTAATTTTAAAAGAAGCTGATTTTGAGATACTTGCGCCTGTTGTAATAAATGTGGTTTGTTTCCGATATATACCTTCCGGACATTCTGGAGCAGAAATAAATGCATTGAACGAAAAGCTGAATCATCTTCTTAATGATTCAGGTAGAATTTATCTTTCACATACCGTCCTTAATGATAAGTACACTCTCAGAATGGTAACAGGCCAAACAAATGTGACTTTTGAACATGTTGAAAAAGCCTGGGAACTTATAAAGAGAACAGCACGTAATATGAAGAACTAATCACATCCGGGGTCTTCGTCCGATACTCATTCCATAAATGTCAATATTGAAAATGAACCTGAAGTAGGGCAACTCATGAAAAGAGCGCAGGGTTGCCTCCACTCCGGCTGACATCATAAATGGTATTCTCAGGAAATAAAAATCAGCTAAAAGATCCGCACCGAAAGAGGCGAATGTTTCTTTGTAATTATGATATTCCGTAGTATCGTTTTTCACTACGTAATTATTTTTGCCTTCAGTGTAATCATAAAAAATAGTTGTTCGAATTCTTTTCAGGTAGAGAAAAGAGCCGACATTAAAATCGGGATAAACCACAGGTTTTACATAATCGACAGAATAGAATTGCGCCTGCATAGAGGTTATGTTTTCATAACTACGGGAAAATGACAGCCTGTTTCCCATATAGTATTTTGAAGGATCCTGTTTTTCAGCCTCAAAGCGAAACCTTATACCATCATCAGTAAAGATCCCCGGGAAATAAAAAGCTGTTATGACTGTAAAAATCGAACCGAAATAATCCTTTTCAAAAGGGTAATAAGAACAAAGCAGATCAGCAACCTGAGCCCATTTCGGGTAAATATCGCGCAAAGCATGGTTGTAATAATTTTTAAAATAAAGCCTGCCTGTAACCTGTGTTGTACCAATAGTATATTTTGATGTGCCCTCGTTGTACAGGTAGTTGTTCTGGTAATTTGTAATTCCCGCAAGATAAATGTACTGAGAAAACCTGCCTGACGAAAAAGTAAGAGGGACAGACAATGTATTGATGAACTGATATCCATAATGAATCAGAGGCGGATTCGGATCGTTGTAATAAGTTTTATAAATTTCCGGATTACTGCCATAAACAAATTCTGTTTCATAAACCGGGTACCATCCTTTCCAGGTTATGCGTGAATGAAAAAGATTAATCCTGTCGGTTGAATATTCATAACCGGCTGTTGCAACAAGAGTGCTGAGATGATTCTGTGACATCACCGAAACACCCGGTCTGACAGAAAGAGGATCGTGTTGTATCTTTTCAATATCAGCATAAAAAGGCATCCAGCTGTGAACCGTGAAAAGATGCTGCCACTTTTTGTAAGGCTTCGGAGAAAATTGAGTTACCGGCATTACATCTGATTTTCTGACAGCTGCATCAGATCTGTCGATCAAGTAAGAAACCGGTTTCATGACAATATAAGCATCTACCGGGATTTCTTTAAGGGATATGGCGCATATATCATTACCCGAAGATGTATAATCACAGAACATGATAGTTGAGCCATTAATACTCAGGTCGTTTGCTCCGAACCTGGAACAGGTTACCTTCACCTGATTTTTTTTAGAAACAAGAACGAAAATATTATCAGTGCCCGATGCTGAGGTGATATAAAAAAGTGAATCATTCCGTAAGAATGATGACTGAAGATCATCCCTGCCAGGTTCAAGCAGAACTTCCCATGAATGACTGCCGGTATCAAATGAAATTATTCCCTCACCATCTTTTGTCAGGCTGATGAAAGTAATTTTTCTTCCGTCACCAGACCACTGCGGCCGTTGCAACGATGCATTTTCCGGGACAGGGAAACTTTGCGTCTGGCTATTGTATCTCACGTCCAATACCACCAGATTGTTCTTATTCTCAGCAGTATTTTCAATAGCTGCAATTTGTTTCCCATCAGGTGATATCGAAGCTCCCATGAACCTTGTCCTGCGGGAGAGCTGTCTTGTATTTCCAGTTTTAATATCTTTCAGTTTTATAACAGAGTACTGCCTGTTCTCCCACCTGGGATCACCTTTGGTTTCCACCCACACGAGTTTCCCCTTTGAATAAGAAAGGAACAAGTCATTTAACATTCCGGGGACATGTAATTTCTTCTCGGATTTATTTGATGGTTTTATAAGCACAAATTCAGCCGGTTCAGACATTGATGATTTGATTGCAATGACAGAATCTTTGCTGACAAATATCGGGGAAAAATACCCGATGTACTTCTTTTTCTTATCCGGATTCAAAGGAGTGTATCTTATTGCGGCACTTCGTTCGATGTCCTCTTTCCAAAGTGCTTTAAGAGTGTCGAAAGTTTGAGAGTAAAGCTGTTTTTTGGTCAGTCCGGCATTCTTCTTCAGGCTTATATTTACGGGATTAAAAGTGATTGGCAGATCTCCCGTGTACTTGAGTGCTTTGTTCCACAGTTGAAGGTCATTATGTGCAAAAGACCAGGCAACCATCTGATATCCGAACTGATAATGATCAGGGGTGTGGTCCTTGAAAGATCCGTTCAGCATTTTGTCATAACTGTAAAAATGATCTTTTTCAATTGCCAGTGCTTTTAGCTGTTTCTGAAAACCAGCTGTTCTTCCTCTTCCTGATTGCGATAAGACCGTTTCAGCATAAACGGCATCGCCTTCCATGTACCAGAGAGGCACCTGCAAGCCGGCAATGATGCCCGGAAATTGCTCGCCCATTACGTACGACATTATTTTTGAAAACCCCGAATAGAGCGACTCCATCTGCATCACATGCGTAAGTTCATGCAGGGCAAGCTGTCTGTCAGGATCCAAAGGTATTGCATAGAATGAATTCTGTTCAGGAGTCGGGTATAGCTCTATGCGCCTCGGAGCCCATGATACGTAACCATTTGAAAGAGTTGTGAAATTATGAATGATGACCGGAATGCGGAATTTTCTTTCAGGGAACAAAGCTCCGAGATCAGAAGATGCTTTCTCAAACTCATTTGCAAACTTAATTCCCTGATCACCATATATTGCCGGATATATAATATTGAAACGGCCTGTTTTTATCTGCAGCCACTTAAGGTTAGCAGGATCCTGCCCGGTTTCATAATATTGAGCAGAAGCACATATGGACATAAATAAAAAGATTATAGCCAGCAATATCGACTTGAATCTCATAGTATTAAAATTACTCAAAAATAACAAAATAAGCCAGTTAAGGTCAAGTTGTGGTAGTAAGAAAAAATAAGTATTTTCGTCGTCTGTTCTGGCTACTCAGATCTTCATCAAAATAAGATGACTAATGAAGAAATTCAAACTAATTAACAACATAACGGGATGGGTGGTTTTTGCAATTGCTGCATTTACGTATCTCATGACAATCGAACCGACAGGCAGTCTCTGGGATTGCGGAGAATTTGTTGCTTCAGCATACAAGTTTGAGATAGGACATCCTCCGGGAAGCCAGGTTTTTATGGTTCTTGCCAGGTTTTTCACCCTGTTTGCAGGAGGAAATAGTTCTCATGTTGCAGCAATGGTTAATTCCATGTCAGCATTGTTAAGTGCATTCACAATACTCTTTCTTTTCTGGACAATCACTCATCTTGCAAGAAAAATCACCGTTAGGAGTGAAGATAAATTCACCACTGCAAAAATAATAGCAATTATGAGTGCAGGAGTTGTCGGGGCTCTGGCATTTACCTTTTCCGATTCATTCTGGTTTTCTGCAGTTGAAGGTGAGGTTTATGCATCATCGTCCTTTTTTACTGCAGCGGTATTCTGGGCAATCCTGAAATGGGAAGATTCTGCTGATGAACAATATGCCGACAGATGGATAATTCTGATCGCATTCCTGATGGGTCTTTCCATAGGGGTTCACCTGCTTAACCTGCTTACACTTCCAGGGATTGTCCTGGTTTATTATTTCAGGAAATTTGAATTTTCATGGAAAGGCTTTATACTTTCTATCATAGCATCATTTATTTTACTTGCTCTCTTAATTTGGGGAATAATACCGGGATTAGTTAAAATATCTTCCAGGCTGGATCTTTTCTTTGTAAACACAATAAAACTTCCGCCTAATTCAGGAATGATAATTCATGTCCTTCTGCTGACAGTTTTCTTTATAATTGGCATCAGATTATCACATAAATCAGGGAATGATATTATAAACGGACTTGTTTCAATTATAGCGCTTTTTCTTACAGGAATATGGCTTGTGTCAGGATCTTCCCTTATTAATTTCTTGATCCTAATTGCAATAGCTGGCGTTGTCGTTTATTTAACGATTAGTAACAGAGTTGCCCTAAATACCATGATGACTGCAATAATGGTAATTCTGATCGGCTATTCATCCACTGCCATTATTGTTATCAGGGCATCAGCCAATACCCCGCTGAATGAAGATAATCCGTCTGATCCGTTTAACCTGTTATATTACTTCAACAGAGAACAATACGGCCAAAGGCCGTTATTCTGGGGTGCATATTATAATGCACCACCTCCGGATTATAAAGAAGGGAAACCTGTATATGTCCTTGAAAACGGGAAATATGTGATTACTCATCGTGATATTGAACGGGTCTATGATAAAAGGTTTGTTACTCTTTTCCCGAGGATGTGGAGCGACCAGAGTGACCATGCACAAGTTTACAAAGAATGGGGAGGGACAAAGGGTATGCCGATTCAGGTTATTGATCAGTCTGGAAAAAGGACAATAATAAGAAGACCGACTTACGGCGAAAATTTGAAATTCATGTTTTCATATCAGTTCAGGTACATGTATTTCAGATATTTTATGTGGAATTTTTCAGGAAAACAGAATGATACCCAGGGAACCGGAGGTGCAATTAACGGCAACTGGATAACAGGCATAAATTCACTTGACAATCAAAGAGCAGGGACTTCAGATCTGCCGGCAGATCTGAAAAACGATACATCAAGAAACAAATATTACCTTCTGCCCTTACTGCTTGGAATTGCCGGATTGTTTTACCAGTTAAACCGCGATAATAAAAACTGGTGGATAATTTTGATATTGTTCTTAATGACAGGCATTGCAATTATCTTTTACCTCAATCAGTATCCGAATCAGCCCAGGGAGCGGGATTATGCTTATGTTGGCTCGTTTTACTTTTATTCTGTCTGGATAGGTTTGGGAGTGCTTTTCATTTTTGAACTTCTTTCAAAATTGACTGGTGAAAAAATTGCGGCACCTGTAGCCGGTTTATTGTGTTTTATGGCTGTGCCCTTCATAATGGGGACAGAAAACTGGGACGATCATGACAGATCAGGACGTTATCTGGCAAGAGATATTGCTTTTGATTACCTTGAATCGTGTGCTCCAAATGCCATACTGTTTACAAACGGAGATAATGATACTTTTCCGTTATGGTATGCTCAGGAAGTGGAAGGAAAAAGAACTGATGTTCGGGTCTGTAACCTGATGCTCCTGAACACTGACTGGTACATAGAACAAATGAAGAGAAAAACATACGAATCTGATACTCTTCCTGTTACACTTCCTATTAAAAAGTACTATGACGGAATTAATAACCAGACTTTTATAGTTGAAAAATTTAAGGATCCGATTAATATTTCAACTCTGATTGAATGGGTAAAAAGTGAATTAAAAGAAACAAAAGTTCAGGTATCTCAAACTGAATTCCTTGATGTTATACCAACCAGAACAATTCGTATCCCGGTGGATAAAAAGAAGGTAATCGAATCCGGAACCGTAAAACCGGAAGACTCTGCGAAAATTGTTCCTTATATTGACATAAAGCTTAAAGGGAATTATATCCAGAAAAGTCAGCTTATTGTCCTTGACATACTTGCACATAATGACTGGAATCGTCCTATATATTTTGTTACCGGATATCATAGTGATGCACTTGGACTGGAAGAATATTTTCAGCTTGAAGGTCTTGCATTCAGGTTAGTTCCGATCAGATCAGAAAATAAAAGCTGGCTTGATTATGGTCGTATTGATACAGATATTCTTTATGATAATATGATGAAGAAGTTTGTCTGGGGAGGCGCAAATGATAAAAAGGTTAATATCGATTATAACCATAAACGAACTATTTTAGTTGTAAAAGCCAGATTAAACTATGCAAGACTTGCTAAAGCTCTTGCCAAAGAAGGGAAAAATGAAAAGGCAATCGAAGTGTTGAACTATTGTATGGACGCACTGCCTCTTGATAAAATACCTTATGATCCTTATATGCCTGACATAATTGAAGCTTTTTTTGCTGCAGGCAGCATTGATAAAGCGGTCGAAATGACCAATGCCCTGTGCAATCACTATTATGAACAGCTTGAATATTATCTTAAGCAGACGCCATATATTATCAGCTCAGCAGATTATGAGATACAATCTGCATTACAATATACCTCGCGTGTTGCCGAAACCTGTATTAATTATCAGAAACAGGATTTAGGTTTGGAGATCAATGCCAAATTGCGAGCATATTATTCAAAGTATTTGGCAAAGCAGCAACCGGCAAAAAAATAACAGAATAATCAGCCGGCCAGAGACTGAGAAACTTCATGCTTTAGATATTTTTCCAGCAGGAAAAAAATCTTTTCAGGATATATTGGCTTAAGCACATATTCATTACATCCGGCAAGATATGCTTCTGTTTTACTCTGTTCTGAAGTATATGCTGTAAGAATTAAGACAGGTATATTTTTTCTTTCTTTACGAAAAATCCTGAGACATTCTATTCCGTTAATTAGCGGAATAAGAAAATCCATGAACACCAAATCAATATGGCCTTTTTCCTGATTTATGTAATCAACAAATTCTTTTCCATTATGGAAAACTTTTACATCGGCACCGGAACTCTTAAGAAGAGTTTCATAATACCTTATTGACGGAAGATCATCCTCCACAATAATTATTCTTTTGTCTGTAAGCTGTAAGTCGTTGATATTCAGGGCCATGGCGGGTTTGTGATAAACTTGTATAAAATTACAATAAGATTAATACGGAGGATTCATGCAAAACATCAGTTATTAACATTTTATCAACATGCTTTTGGATTTGCTAAGATATGAATATTTGTATTGTTAAAGAAAAAAATGCAATTTCGTAATTGCAAAATAATTCCTGAAATGAAAAAACTAACCCGGTTAGTCAGAAAAGCAATCCTTTTTATGGGCACATTTTTTCTGATGATTAATTCTTTTGGTCAGGGAGGATTTGATAATTCGACGAGAGCTGTATATATTTTTGATATGGCAAGATATATTAATTACGGCCCCGGCTTCGCAGATTCTGCTGTCTTTAAAATTGGTTTACTTGATGAAGCCAATGATCTGCTTTTTGAGATGGGCAATCTTGCTAAAACACGAAAGACAATTCAGAATAAGCCTATTCAGATAATTGTTTTCAGAGGTGAAGAAAAGATTGTTCACACACAAATACTGGATAAATTTTGTTGTTGTAAATGGCAGGCCAAAGTTTGAAGCAAATGAGGATTTGATTAAAAAAGCAGGAATGTCGGTGAGTCAGAATTTTCTCTTTACAGCCATTAAAACCAAGGAAGACTGGGAAAATCTTTTTGTGGTAACTGATGCTGACCTTCAGGTTCAAAAAGAGACTGTCAGGCAACAGCAAATGGAAATTGAAAAACAAAAAGCTGAAATTCTCAGACAGAAAGCCCTCCTCGACAGCCTCGACAAAGAGGTAACATTAAAAGAGAAAACACTGGTTGAAAAGCAAAAGGTGCTTAATGTGCAGGTAGCTCAGATAGGCAAACAAAAGGGAGAGATCACATTACAAAAACAAACCATTTTAGTTCAACTGCAGGAAGTCCAGGTCCAGAAGGATACGCTTTCAAGCCAGAAGGATAAGATCGGCAATCAGATTGCAATGATCAATGATCAGCTGAAAAAGATCAGCGACCAGGAAAGCAAAATAAAGATACAACTTGCAACTCTTGAGAAACAAAAGCTTATTCTCTATTTTGTGCTTTTTGCCCTGTTGCTTGTAAGTTTTCTGGGATATTATATCTACCGTGGTTACAAAATCAAGAAAGAGGCTAATATCAGGCTAGAAGAGAAGAACCGGACAATATCCATGCAGAAAGATCAGATTGAACATCAGAGAGACCTTGCTGCTGCCCAGAGAGATCAGATCGCTTACCAGAAAAAGCATATTACTGACAGTATAATGTATGCCAAACGGATACAGACTGCACTTATTCCGTCACTCGAACTTTTCAGCGACAAGCTTGAACACTTTGTTTTGTATAAACCTCTGGATATTGTAAGCGGTGACTTCTACTGGGTAAGTTCACAGGGGAATAAACAGTTAATAATTGCTGCAGATTGCACCGGACATGGAGTTCCAGGAGCTTTCATGAGCATGCTTGGTGTAGCTTTGCTTAATGAGATTGTGAATGGCAAACATATCCTGATGCCCGACCAGATAATTGAAAAT
>JAPLEC010000417.1 GCA_026391515.1 Bacteroidia bacterium
GGTGACCCTGAATGCCAGATTCCTTCCAGCCGGTGACCTCTGGTCGATATGATAAGCGGAGCAATCATCCTTCCTGCTGTCCTGTAATGTGTTGTAGCAAGGTCATCACTAAGAAGCTGCAGCGCGTACATGAGGTAATCGAGATATTGAATTTCGGCTATCGGCTTCATGCCTCTGAGAGCCAGACCGATACCCTGTCCGAGAATTGTAGCTTCCCTGATGCCTGTGTCAGTGATTCGCAGCTCCCCGAATTTTTTCTGCAATCCTTCAAGTGACTGGTTTACTCCTCCGATATTTCCGGTATCCTCTCCAAATGTCACAAGCAATGGATATTTTGTAAAAAGCTTTTCATA
The DNA here is from genome assembly GCA_026391515.1 of Bacteroidia bacterium. Classification (GTDB taxonomy): domain Bacteria; phylum Bacteroidota; class Bacteroidia; order Bacteroidales; family VadinHA17; genus LD21. Next base: position 354 of record JAPLEC010000417.1, read on the forward strand.
ATTATCTCTGAGTATCTGCCTTCCAGGCACTTCAGGAGAACTATCTGAGTAAGCTGGTGCAACTGGTTTCACATTCAGAACTGATGTAGGAGTTTCGTTGTAAAGAAATGAATCATAGCTAATTGATGCATCAGCATAATTTCGTTTCAGCCATCCGTGCAGCTCCTCCTTCAGATTATCCGATTTGTTGCATGATTCGCAAACATTTCTGAGGATTTTACGTGCAGCCATGAAATTATCCTTCCTGATTGGTGAAATGACTTTCGTAAGCTCTTCTGTGATTTTATCAACTGAAGATTCTTTTGCCTCTTCATGACATCTGCAGGTACGGTCACCAATTATTTTGACCAGGGCATCCCTTTCAATTTTAATAGGATTCTGGAACATTTCCCAGCTTTTTCTACGCGACTCTTTGGCTTCTTCTTCAGCTTCTGAAGCAATTGCATCGAGTTCTTCTACCGTTGCAATCTTCTGATCTATAATCCATTCTTTCATTTTCTTTATTGGATCATATTCTTCTTCCCACTTAAGCCTCGCCTCACTTTTATATCGTTCATGGCTTCCCGAAGTCGAATGACCCAAAGGTTGTGTTACCTCTTCTATATGGAATAAAACAGGGATATGATCTTTCCTGCAGATTGCGATGCCTTCTTCATAAAGCTTTACAAGACCCGGGTAATCCCATCCCTTACCCTTAAATATTTTAATTCCAGGCCTGTCGTGTTCACTTTCAAAGCCTTTAAGTATATCCGAAATGCTGCCTTTTGTAGTCTGGTATTTTTTTGGAACTGAGATGCCATAACCGTCGTCATAAACCGAAATTGCCATTGGAACCTGCAATACTCCTGCAGCATTCATTGTTTCCCAGAAATGACCTTCGGAGGTGCTTGCATCGCCGATTGAGCCGAATGCTACTTCATTCCCCTTAATTGAAAGTGTTGTAAACTGGTGAAGCTCAGTATTTTGTCTAAAAAGCTTTGATGCATAAGCCAGACCAAGTAATCTTGGCATTTGCCCGGCAGTAGGTGAAATATCGGAAGAGGAATTTTTTTGTTTTGTCAGATCGCGCCATGTTCCATCCGGATTTATGTTAGGCACCGAGAAATGGTTGTTGAAGACACGTCCTCCGCTTCCTGGATTGATTTCCCTGTCGGTATTACCGTACAGCTGATGGAAAAATTCAGTTGAATCATAGAGTCCCATAGCCATCATCCATGTCTGGTCCCTGTAATACCCTGATCTCCAGTCTCCTTCTTTGAACTGTTTCGCCATGGCAATCTGGATTATCTCTTTGCCATCGCCGAAAATCCCGAATTTGGCTTTCCCGGAAAGCACTTCGCGGCGCCCTATAATGCTAAGGGTTCGGCTAAGATTGGCTAGCCTGAAGTCAGCAAGAACTTCCTCCTTACTAAAATATTGATCTGATGGTTTATCAGAATGTTTCATAACTGCCTTAATAGATTAATAGTTTTAATGTCATTGCAAACAATAAACAATTAATCAGGGTAGTTGTTTATTTAACAGGTGATGATTTTGAAGAGTGTTCGACTTGTGGAATAAAAATGCCCCCGTCATCAGCCAACAGGCTGATGACTGCCCCCTGAAGGGGGCCTAATTATCAGATGTTCTGTGAGCTGCTTTTTGACCAGATTATTAACCCCCCTTTAGGGGGGATGGGGGGCTATTCAGATTCCGAAATATATCCCTTCAGCTTTTCCGACATCCATGTTTTAAAATTTCCTCTTTCATCGGAATAAATAAGATATCCATCATATTCAGGGTGAAGGTCGAGAAATTCGATAGTTTTATCTTTCCCCATGACCATGCAAGCTGTTGCAATACCGTCGGCAAAAGCGCATTTATCAGCTAATATTGTTGCGCTTAACAGCTGATTCTTAGCAGGATAGCCTGTTTTCGGATCAATTGTGTGAGAGTATTTAATTCCATCCTCTACATAGAATTTCCTGTAATTTCCGGAGGTTGCCAGAGATCTGTCCTTGATACTTATAATTGCTTCCATATCTTCTCCCGGATTCATATTGTTATCAACCGGCTTGTCAATTCCGATCCTCCACATAGAGCCGGCTTTATCACCCTTCACCCTGACTTCACCTCCTATTTCAACAAGATAACTTTTTATCCCGATTCCATTGAAATATCTGCAAATGACATCGACCGAATAACCCTGGGCAATGGCATTAAAATCAAGTTTCATCCCCGGATCAGCTTTGGTTACTTTGCCATTTTTCAGATCGACTTTTTCCATACCAACAAGGTTCAGGAGAGAGTCTCTTTTCCGCTCTGAAAAATTTTTATGCTCATCTGGTCCGAATCCCCAGGCTTTTACCAGCGGTCCAACCGTGACATCAAAAGCACCTCCTGTCAGAGCTGAAATGAATTTTGATTCAGAGAACACTTCAATAAAAAAAGAATCGGGAATTGCATCTTCATTCCGGTTTATTTTTGAAAGAATTGATGAATCCTGGTACAAGGACAACGACATATCAAAATCGTGAAGGATTTTTTCAACTTTTTCTTTCAAATCAAACGGATTTCTCTTTTCAGAATTCTCAAAGACAATACTATATGTTGTGCCCTGTGCCGTTCCAGTAAAACTCGAAAATTCAGTTTTTTCCTTGCAGGAAGAGGCAATTAATAAAAAGAAAATAAGAACTAACAAAGGTTTGAAATGCATAGATTTAACTTTATTGCAAAAATATAAAATGAAGGATTAATTACAGTCGCTTTTAATACGCGGATAAAAGATATAATATTTTTGCACTATTTTTGTTAGCTTTTATTGGAATCTTATCTTATGCGCAGATTGTTGGTTTTTTTTGCTTACTTTTTATTCCAGATTTCATACCTGAATGGTAGTAATCAGGAATCCCTCTTTTATACAAATCACATCTTCGATAAAAGGATTAAAACCGTTCAGCTCTATAAAGAGGGATGGAATCTGTCAAATCCGATAATAAGATTAAACAGTGATGAAAAAATAGTTCTGCAGTTTGATCTTCTTGATAATCAGAGTGAATCATATTACTATACTTTTTACCACTGTGATAAAGACTGGAATAAATCCGATATCTTCACTAATGACTATCTCGAAGGATTCCCTGAAAATCCCATCGAAGATTTTAAAGCATCATTCAATACAACTGTAAATTATTTTCATTACAAGCTTATTTTCCCAAACGAGGGGGTAAACTTTAAGCTATCCGGTAATTATGTTTTAATTGTTTATCCTTATGAAAAACCTGATGAACCAGTTCTTACACAGTGTTTTATAATTACCGAAGAAATAATAAAAATTGATATCATAACCCACAGGCCGCAAATGACATCGGACAATAATGCAGGTCAGCAGGTTGATTTTACAGTCAACCTTAACAGCCTTGATATCATTGATCCTTACAGGAATATCTATTCTTTTATACTTCAAAACGGACGTTGGGACACATCAAAGAGGAACCTTAAACCTGATGTTTATGGTGATAATGAGCTTAAATACAGTTCATTATCTGAAAAAAATATTTTTTCAGGAGGAAATGAATTCAGATATTTCGATATAAAAAGCATAAAATACCAGTCAGAATATATTCAGAAAATCGATTACGTGGCACCATATTATAATATCTATTTAAAACCATCCGAAAACAGGGAATTCAAGCCGTATTTCTACTGGCAGGATTTAAATGGTAAATATTATATAGGTGTACAGGAAGGGAAAAATCCGGATACTGATGCAGATTATGTCAATGTCTTTTTCACTCTTCCGTCAACGTATATGGTCACCGGAGGTAAAATGTATGTATCAGGCTTTCTGAATAGCTGGCTATTCAATGATGAAAACCTGATGATCTTCAATCCGGACCAGGGACAATATGAGTGCAACATGCTTTTAAAACAGGGCTGGTATAACTATGAATATGTTTTTCTGAAAAATGGTGACAACCAGGGAATTCCATCGAAATTTGAAGGAAGTCATTATGAGACTGAAAACGACTACCTCGTCCTGGTTTATTACAGGAATCCAAGCGGCCGGTACGACAGGGTTATAGGCACTGCAACGACAAATACTCTCAATCGTCTCTCCTACTGATTTTTACTATGTGTATCAATGCCATACTGCATCAGGACAGTATGCTCCAGAGTTTTCAGTATCTCTGTCATATATTCATCAACAGCTTTTACTGAGCCTGGCAGAGTATAGATTAGTGAATTTCCAATCACTCCGGCTACTCCTCTGCTTAGAAGGGCGTTAGGTTTTTCCGCGCCGTATTTAACCCTTATAAATTCCATTATCCCTGGTATCTCTTTCGAAAGCAGAGGCCGGACAGTCTCAACAGTAATATCTCTTGGACCAATGCCTGTACCTCCGGTAGTAAATATAATATTGTAAACTGCACCTGCGCTTTTCAACAGCTCTTTAAGAATTACAGGATCATCGGGAATAAGTGTAAGATTTACACTAAAACTCCAGCCTGTTGATGCCATGAACTCTGATAATCTTTCCCGTATCCGGGGCCCGCTAAGATCCTCATATTCACCTTTATGAGCCCTGTCACTAAGAGTTATTATAAGAATTTCGAATTTTTCGGGCAGATTCATTTTTTTATCTTTTCAATAAGTACGATCTTATCAATCATCATGTTTTTATCAACTGCCTTGCACATGTCATAAACTGTCAGCAGGGCTATCGATACTGCAGTCAATGCTTCCATCTCAACACCAGTTTTACCTTTGCACCTTACTTCGCTTTTAACAGTAACTCCAGTTCTGTTGACAAACAAATCGATGCTGATTTTATCGATGGTAATGTTATGACAGAGAGGAATCAGCAGCTGGGTTTGCTTTGCGGCATTAATACCGGCAATCTGGGCAACCGTAAGGACATCACCTTTTTTCAGCTGATTTGCTTTAATTAATTTAATAGTCTCCAGCGCCAAAGTTATATGACCTTCAGCTTTTGCAATTCTGGTTTGGATCTCTTTTTCGCCGATATCAACCATAATTGCTTTTCCACTGTAATCGGTATGTGTAAGTTTTTTCATGACGATCAACCTCCAATATTATAAAATTCTCCGGTAATATTATTTGATCCGCTTTCAGGTTTTAGATCGACTGCCATCATTAAAGCTTTTTCGAATCCTATTTCCCTGATATCGAATTCTATATTATCGAATAAACATGGTCTGAGCTTCCCGTTTGCAGTGAGCCTCAGCCGGTTGCATAAGATACAATTGCCTCCTCTCCCTCCTTCAACGGTCGAAAAATGACCTTTTACCAGATCCATCTGACGTATATATCTTATTTCCAGATCATTCTTAATGCAGTAATCTGTCACTCTAATGGCATCCTCTTCATCCTTCGATTCCTTTATTACGCAATTGATTTTAACCGGAGAGAGTCCTGCTTTTTGCGCAGCATTAATGCCTTCAAGAACTTCATCAATTTTCCCGCCCCTGGTTATAAACTCAAATCTTGCAGGATCAATAGTATCGAGGCTGATATTTACACGATGCAATCCAGCCAGCTTCAGGTCTTTAGAAAAATTCTTAAGTAAGACCCCGTTGGTTGTCATCGAAAGATCCTTTATTCCATCTATTCCTGAAATCATTCCTACGAGAGTCACAATTCCTTTTCTTACAAGCGGTTCACCACCCGTTATTCTTACTTTGCTCACACCCTTTTTTACAGCGATTCTGGTAAAGTCTGCAATTTCATCAAATGACAGGATATCTTCATGCCTGAGAAGCTGTATTCCTTCTTCAGGCATGCAGTACCGGCACCTCAGGTTGCATCTGTCGGTAACCGAAATGCGTAAATAATCTATCTGTCTGTTAAATCTGTCGTACACTTACAATTTCACCTTTTTCAATAGTTTTCAATCCAACCTGAAGTGCTACTATTCCATCAGCATTGGGAAGTGCGGAAATATGTGCTGAACCATGAAATTCAATGGGAATTACATGTCCGTCGGATGTTATTTTAACCGGTATCAGTGCCAATCTTTCAGCATATTTTCTCGTGAACTTTTCCTCCATCGGCAACTGGAAGGAAACAGGTTTCCAGTCGAATCCCATCATCCTGCAGATCAAAGGTCTGACAAGATGTTCGAATATCATGAATGAAGAAACTGGGTTTCCCGGGAGACCGAACACGATTGCTTTCTTGTGGATGCCAAAAGTGGTGGGCTTCCCCGGTTGTACAGCTATCCTCGAAAAAAGTATTTTAACTCCTGCCCGTTCAAGAACAGCCGGGACAAAATCAAAATCGCCCATGGATACACCCCCGGTAATCAGCACCAGGTCGTTTTCTGAAATTGCTTTCTCAATAATCCGGAATGTTTCATCTTCGTCATCCTTCGCAATTCCATAGTATTTACCGATAGCACCAGCTCTTTCAACCTGTGCCATCAGCTGGAAGGCGTTGCTGTTTCTGATCTGAGAATTGCCCGGGATTTCATGCGGTTCAACGAGCTCACTGCCCGAGCTTATTACTGCAACACACGGCATGCTGCTGACAATCACCGATGTATGACCTACCGAAGCCATTACGGCAATATCCTGCGGCTTTATTATTCTGCCTGGTTCAAGAACAACTGTACCCTTTTTTACATCCTCAGCTTTAAATGCGATGTTTTCCTTTGTAAAAGCACCTTTAAACCTGACCTTACCCGAAGGAAGTATTTCACTATCCTCAACCATAAAAACGCAATCGGCTCCGGAAGGAACCGCTGCACCGGTCATAATCTTCGAGCACTGCAATTTACCGATTGCCTTCTCAGGAGTTTTCCCGGCCGGGATTGTATCTATTATTTCCATCTCATGGATAAGGTCCTCTTTCCTGCAGGCAAAACCATCAACAGAAGTCTTATCAAAAGGCGGCATGTCAATGTCACTCGCCACACTACCGGCAAGGATCCGGTTAAGGGAATTTGAATATGATATTATCTCAGTACCCAGAGTAAAGGCTGAGCTCATGACAATGGCATAAGCCTGTTCAAGTGATATCATTTCTTTGCCCCGATCCATTTATCTTTTATCTTTTGTTTTTTAATAACCCACCCCTTGCCCCTCCAAGGAGGGGATCTTTTTTTCTTCCACTCTCGCACTCTCCCTCTCTCGCCCTCTTTCCTTTATCTTCATCCTGTTCCCTGTAATACGATACCGGCTTCGGGTGGAAAAGTAATCCATACATCGGATAACTCATTTAAGTTCTGCATTTTAAATTCGTTTGCAGAAATATCTACGTAAAATTTCTCACCAGCATCGATCATTAACTCCATTCCAAATTCTGATGGCACAATTTCTTTAATAATTCCTTTGAAGCAATTCTTATAATCGCCAGCTGGTTCTGAACACTGAATTTTTACAGCATCGCTTCTGACTATTAAAAGTCCTTCGGAAGGATAGCTTCCGGGTAAAATATTAAATGCCAGATTACCATCACAACATGCTTTCCAATTTCCATCTTCCTCCACAAATTTCGCTCTGAAAAAGTTCCTTATCCCAGCATATCTTGCGACGAATTTATTCACCGGTTTCCGGAATACTTCTTCAGGCGACCCTTCCTGAATTATACGGCCATTATGTATCACTCCCACTCTTGAAGCAAGACTTATTGCTTCACTATAATCATGTGTTACATGAACAATTGTAAGGCCTTTTCGGTTCAGCTGGCGGAAAGTCCTTTTAATATCATCTTTCAAGCTGGCATCGATTGATGCCAGCGGCTCATCAAGAAGAAGAACTTTTGGAGATGTAACAAGAGTGCGTGCCAATGCTACTCTTTGAAGTTCGCCACCAGAAAGATTATGAGTAAACCTGTCAAGGAGATGAGCAATATTTAATTCATCTGCAATCAGTCTTACTTTCTTGTCAATTTCTTTTTTATCAAATTTTCTGCAACGTAGCGAGTAAGCAATATTTCCAAAAACTGTCATATTAGGGAAAATTGCATAGTCCTGAAATACCAGACCAATTTTGCGTTTCTGGATCTTTTTATTTGTAATATCCTCATTATCAATCCATATTTCACCTGAATCAGGTTCATTTAATCCTGCAATTAGTTCAAGCAGCTGTGTTTTTCCTGATCCCGATCTACCGAGAAGAACATAATATTCTCCTTCCGGTATATCCATACTTATTCCTGACAGAGCAAAATTGCCAAGTTTCTTATATATATTTTCAAGCTTCAGCATCTGGTAATAAATGAATTTCTTTTCTCCTTACTGATATTAGCCGAAGCAGAATAAACACAGCCAGTGCGACTATTATGAAGAGTACCGAAGCTGGTCTGGCATATTTCAGGCCAAATGAACTGAATCTTTCATAAATCAGGACAGGTGCAATCATCGGATGATATGCGACGATAACCACCGCGCCGAATTCGCTCATACCCCTCGCGAACATCATTATGAATCCTGTAACAATACTTCTCCATGCAAGGGGCATAGAGATTGTAAAAAAAACTCGTGTATGACTGGCGCCGAGCGTTAGCGCTGCTTTTTCAAGCCTTTCCGGAACAGCTGCAAAACCATCACGGGCTGAGTTGATCAGGAACGGAATACTTACAAAAGCCATAGCAAGAGCTATTCCAGCAGGATTATTTATAAGTGTAAGTCCAATCAAATCAGCAGCTTTTCCAAGAAATCCATCTCTCGAAATAAATCCCAGCACTGCTAAGCCGGCAGCAGTGTGCGGTAATACAATCGGCAGGTCAATAATTCCCTGTACAATATTTTTAAGCGGAAATTTTTTCCTCGCCAGCAGCCAGGCAAGCGGGACAGAACCGAAAGCAAAAAGAAATGTAGCAGCAAACGAGACCCAAAGTGTCAGCCAGATACTCTGCTGAACCTCTTTATCACTAACTGTTTCCAGAAACTCCTTACCATTCGTATGAAGGAACATCCCTGCCAGCGGTGCCAGGATAAAAAGCAGCACCAGCGAAGAGAGGATCATCAATATCCAGTTAAATGGATTGTACTTTACCATTATCGGTTTTGTTCTGTTTTTTGTGTTTCTAAATACTGCCTTAATTTATCCGGAATAAGAGCCGGCTGTTCTGTGCTGAAAGGGATTATTGGCTCCTGCCCGTTTTTCCTTAAGATATCCATTCCATCATTACTGAGCAAAAATGAAATAAACTCAATAGCTTCAGATTTGTGTGGAGCGTTATTAAGAACTGAAATACTGTAATTTATATACTCACCCCTGACAATAATCCTACTTCCCGGTGAACTGCCTACGACCTCCGTGGATACAGAGTTATACAGGTCATTTTTTAAAGGATCGCCAAGATTGATTTCGTCTGGCAGTTCAACATATTTCAGATTATGTTGAATTGCGACCGATTTATAAATAAAGATGTAATCAACCGCGTTTGACTCCAGCAGGGCAATAAGGTCCACTTCTTTTGGCCTTATATAATTTTTATTCTTTAATAATAACCTTTCCGCAAGATCTTTTTGATTATAGTATTTTTCAGCAAGCATTAAAGTCAACACTGTTCTGTAACCACCTGGATCGGAATCAGGGTCAGCCCTTGAATAAGTAACTTTGTCAGAAGAAAGAATTTCATACCAGTTTTCTGAATTCATTTCACCTGAAAAGGTTGACTTATCGAGGAAAGCAATAACCATTTCATTGGTGGCAAATCTTATGGTCCAGGATGTATATTCAGGTATAAGAAGCTTATTAATAACAAAATAATCGGCTGAAGCTATGATATCACATGGTTTTTTAAGTTCGGTGATTTTTCTGGCACACACCAGGCTCCCCGCAGGCTCCATGAGTATTTTCACCCCGGGATTCCTCTTTTCATATTCATCTTTCATCTGTTTAAATGGCACAGATAAGCTGCCTGCATTGAAAATAATTATCTCTCCTGAGTTGGATCCTGATTTATTCTTACATCCAACAAAGGCAAATCCTGAAATCAATATCAAAAATAATACACGCCTCATATTTGGCCAATTATCAAGTAAACCCGATAATCAGATCGGGTGCCGAAAAATAACAAAAAAAGGTAATATTATTGATACCTTTTTTCAGCGATCTCCAGGATAGCCTTAATTGTCTTCCAGCTTCTTCCTGTAGCTTTAACGTTCATCTTTTTTTCGAAAAAGTTTGTGTACAGTTTTGTTTTTCCGAAACCATTTGGGCAGTAGATAAATATCTCCTTACCGATTATTTTAAATTTATCAGGAGGGTAGTTTACATTTATGACTTTCTGAATCTGATCATCAGTTGGCATTTCAGATAAAAACATAACTGCAAGTTTTGACGGATCGAAATCTTTTTCAGCAAGGAACGGATTGACAGAAATTATCCTTTTCATCTCCCTGATTGTCCTGATGAGAACCGGAATATTGTACCTGAATCTTCTCTGAATACCAATTTCTATTTCCGGTGCAATATCAGGAACACGAAGATCTTCATTATCGCTGAAGATAACATTACCGCTCTGAATATATGTCTCAGCATCTTTGAAGCCCAGCTTTTTATAAAAAGCTGCTAAATCGGTCATTTTGATCTTATTATGACCGGCCATATTTACACTCCTGAGGAAAGAGAATAATATCTGCACTCTGTTTTCTACTGATAATTCCTGACTACATCTATCACCTCCGGAAAATCCATTCCTATCTTCTTAAGAAATTCAATTGTAGGTACTCCGTTGTTATTCCAGCCCCTTCGCTTATAAACAGCGTTGAGAAGTCCTTCATACTGATCCTCCCTGTATTTACGCAGGATCTTCATTTTTTCCTCCGTTGTCATTCCTTCGGTATTTATACCGATCTTTTCCCTGAGCTGCTTGTCGTATCTTTCAGCACGCGATTCATACTCTTCTCCGGTAACCGGTCCTGCAGCCCGATAAGGCTGCCTGTCATGTGACCGTGTCCCAAAGCCTCTTCTAAGGTTAAACACACGCTGAAAATTATATACCCTTTCAGAATCTTCAATAAGCCTGCGCTTGTCAAATTCCCGGCCTGTAACTGCCTTATATATAGTTACATAATTATCAACATGTTCCGGCACTTTTGCAGGTTCATCAGTTTTGGCATTGTTCTCAGGCTCGACATCGTTCCATGGAAGCTTGCAGAGGCCTACAAGGCCAAACCATGTTCTGAACATAGGAAAATAATGCAATGCTTCCGCTTTATTTTCGAAAGTCGGGATCTGATTATTAACCATATCCATGAAAATAAGCCATGCCTCGTCATGCTGGGGACCTTTATTTGTCAAAGCAAATCCGCCCTGCTGAGCAAGAGATTCTTTCGACATATACTGGGAATATTCCAACCCTTTGTTTTCCATTCCAATGTCGTTAACAAAAGCCGGATCGCCCCATTCATTCTTAATAAACATCTCCTTCATCTTGCGTACTCCAAGTCCGGCAACCAGACCGAAACCTTCTCCTCTGGCAACCTGGTGAAGCATTTCCAGGGCATCTGCTGAATTTCCGAATTTCATGTCAAGCCCGCCTGTTATATCTTTATTAAGAATGCCCTTTTCGAGACATTCCATAATAAAAGCTGTAACAGTGCTCCATGTTATTGTGCATATTCCGTAAGTATCGCAATAGAAATTTGTTTCAATAATA
>JAPLEC010000100.1 GCA_026391515.1 Bacteroidia bacterium
AGCAACAGTAATTTTGCAGGAACAAATATCGGGAAACTCAGTGGTGCGGAAGATGAGATAGGATCGATTTACAAATGGTTCCGGGGCAGAAAATTCACCGGTGACCAGGCAACGGAAACAAATTTCAGGAAAGCGCTGAATGATCCTGCTATCTTCCATCTGGCCATGCATTCTATATCCGACACCGTCAATTCGAAATACTCGTTCCTTTTATTCGACACAAAAAACGATATCGCCGAAGACGGCAGACTATATAATTATGAGATCAATCTCTCAAGGATCACTTCGCCGATGGTAGTTCTCAGCGCATGTAATTCCGGTACAGGCACATTATATCATGGCGAAGGACTTATGAGTCTTGCACGCAGCTTTATCCTTGCCGGTGCATCTTCGGTAATTAGAACATCATGGGAAGTTAATGATGAAGTAAGCGCGGCAATAATTACCCGGTTCTACTATTACCTCTCACGGGGAAATCCCAAAGATGAAGCCATGAGGCTTGCCAAGATTGAATATATCAGGAAGAATCCGCCACTATGTTCAAATCCTTACTACTGGGCTGCCTATGAAGTGATTGGCGATAACACGCGGGTAACCCGCAATAAATGCGTTCCTATAGTAATATTTAGTCTCATTGTGATCCTGGCTGCAGGATTTGCAGTTTTCTACCTGAGACGACGAAGGATCTTTTCAGCACGGTCACTGTAGAAACCCGGCGATTGTGCAAGGATATCAAAACATCCGGAAGCTTTCTCTATGTTCCCGGTTTTAATATAAGCAAGACCGAGATACCATCTTGCCTCTTTTACGTATTCACCCTGACTGCTGATCACACCTTCCAGTATGTCTTCGGCCTGGTCATAATTTCCCAGCGCTATCTGGGTGATACCCATGAAGAAATGACATGAAGTATTCAAAGGATCCTGCAATAGTGCATCTGAAAAACCGGTTGCCGCAGCCTGGAAATTTTTGTCATTATAACTCTCAATTGCTGAAGTATAGTTTTCCATTTCACCCGCATTCGCACTCCTGGTAACGGGGGATATGGCACTCATAGGCTCGTAATACTTCGCAAAAAGCTTGTCGGGTTCATAGGAGGGAAGAAGCGACTTTACAAGGAGTATGGCTCCCAAAACTGCCGCTGCTGCAGGTATTGCATATCGTAAAAACAGAGATTTCCTGACAACCTTTTCAGCATCAGTTCCGACATTCAATTCAATATCTTTCTCCCCAAGTGCATTTAAGATATATTCTTTCCTTTCATGGTCAGAGCAGTCGGTGTTTGTGCTCTTCTCATCCTTCCCCTGCCACTCTTTTACCCATTCTCCGGTTATCTTTCCGATATCCTTCTTACTGCTCTCCAGTCTGATATCATTAATTTCCTCTTCAAGTTTATCCTCATTACTTTTCGCCGTGAGACCCTCCCTGATGAACTTCGCATTAGCCATATGTCGAGATGCTTCCGGTCTAAATACTGATATCATCTCTGCAATTGATTTATTTGTCACATCATAGTCAGGATCACTTTTCACATCCTCAATATCCTGGTATCCCCGAAAATAGTCGCCAATCCTGTTTAACAGAACCAAATCTTCAGAATTGAGCAGCATATCTGTATCAGCCCAGGTATTTATTCCCTGCTGCTGCTTTTTTTCATTTATATTTCTGCTCTTCTCGTTCATTTTCTGCCTGACTGTTCTGCGTTTAGCGTTTAATGTTTTGTCTTTGATCTTTTATCTTTTATCTTCGCCCTGTGCCCTGTGCCCTGTGCCCTGCGCTTTTAATACACCACCCCCCTGGCCACCTTCTCCGAGCTCATTATCTGTTTAAATCCGGAGTGATTCCTGACCCTCTCCGTCAGCTCAGCCTGGGCCTTGCATTTTTTCTTCCTCACATACCCGTATGTATATCCAAGTTTATCCGCGATCTCCCGGGGAGACACATCCTTCCAGTAAAGAGTCAGAATGTTTCTGCTGACCGGATCGAGTGATTCGAAGACTTCCCTGAAGATCTCCTCCTGGGCCTTATAATCGATCTTTTCCGTGATATCGCTTTCATAATCGGTATCGACCCTGCGGATAAAATAGTTTGCAGCAGCATGGCGCTTATCGAGAACTGATTTCCAGAGATTTTCGCAGACGCAATAGAGGTAAGTTTTAAAACGGCATGTGAGGACAAACTCTTTGCTGTCTATCTTTTCGAGCATGATCATCAACCCTTCCTGGAACATATCCTTTGCATCCTCGGTTGTACCGCCCATCCGTGTGACAATAAGACGTACCATAGGCATGTACCTGTCCCAAAGATAACGGACCGCATAGCTTTCACGCTTACGCAGACATTCTATAATCTCACTGTCGGTGTACTCTTTCACGGTAAGCAACACATTTATAAGATGTAACCAATTGCCAATCAAATTTAAACAATTTTTTTGATCCGTCTGAATAATTATGAAAGAAGCCGGGTAACAATTCCATATCTATTCCTATAAAACATTGTTTTTGCAGGAGATATGATTGTCATTAAGTCTTTGAACGATCCTTGCGCTCGTTCGGGCAATGAAGCAGAGAGATTCACAAGCACCACGGATTTCTTCTGCAATGCCATTGAGAATGCAGGTGGTGTGCCTTTTCAGTCAATTATCGGTTTTTCCACGCTGTTGAGCCTTATAACGCACAAGGTGGATTAGGCAAAATGTGGCAATTGTTTGGAGAAAAAACTGAAGAAATAATAAATGAATTAAATGAAGTATTGGCAGCATAATTTAAACCTTAAAAACTAAAAGTATGGAAAAGTTAGAATCAGCAAAAAAAGGTGGCAGGGAATTAGTCTGGGTACGCGCCTATAAAGGCGATGCCATGACATTTCTTGCATTCAATCTTCACGAAAATGTACTCGAAAACTTTGTCGGATTCAGTATTCACATTAAAGCGAACAAGGTGAACGGCAAGTATAAGCTGGACTATTACCTTCTTAACAGGTTAACATTTAAACAGGAAATATTAGACAAAAACGGTATTGACAAATATGAAAAATCAAGCTCCGAATATTCCCCCTTTCAGAAATTCAACTGGGTGCACGTTCCCTCAACTGACCACAATATTTCCAACCCCTATTTTGGAGATTATACTTACTCTGTTACTCCGCGTTACCTGGTTAACGGAATTTTGCAGCCGATTGACCCTTCAATGACAGTGGAGCTGACAATAGATGTACATCCTTTCGATATGAATGGCATAAAATTAGGTTTTGCGCGTGCATTTGTCTCATCACAGGCTTATGTAAGACGCTTTGGTATGAACAATCAGATGCGGCCGGCTGGCGAAGATCTTATTTTTGATATTCAGGATCCTTCAGGTACTGTTAAAGTATGGGATAAAAACCTGAAAAAAATGGTTGACGAAAATTATTCATACGAGGATCAGCATAAGTACCTGGGGTGGCAGGCACGCGAAAGGGTAATGGAATTTTTGGATGTTGTGCTGAATGCACCTTCTGCAGATAAGATGACACTGGAAGTATTTGCATATGATTTAAATGAGCCCATAATTGCAGAGAAACTGCTTGAACTGTCCGAAAAAGGCAAACTGAAGATAATCCTTGATAACGAAGGAAGTCATGGCGATCCGAATGGATATGAAGGACAGTTTGAAAAACTTTTCAATCAAAAAACCACAGGAAGCAGTGCAATAAAAAGAGGAAAATTCCGTGCACTGAGTCATTCAAAGGTGATGATACAAAAGGAAAATGGGAAGGCAGTAAAGGTGCTTACCGGCTCAACTAATTTTTCAACCAATGGACTTTACATAAATGCCAATCATATTATAATTTTCGATAACCCGGAAGTTGCCGAACTTTATTCAAATGTCTTTGCCGATAGCTTTGGACAGGAACTAATGAACAAGTTTAGTACAACAAGCTGGGCCATTGATGATTTTGTTTTCAAAACAGAGGATATGACTATACACTTTTCTCCTCATAAGAAGGAGGTAG
>JAPLEC010000385.1 GCA_026391515.1 Bacteroidia bacterium
CCGGGTCAACCCTTGAATCATGCGCTTCTGAACTGCTTAAAACTGAAGGAGTAAAAGTAAGCGTTGCAGCTTTAGCAGTGGCTGTAACCTGAAAACTGTAATTAAAATTCACTTAATCCTTCGAGGATTTTTATTCATAAAATCTTTCCAGCTTTTATAAGCTTTTTCCCCTGAAGGATTATTTGACTGATAGAAATGGCAAAGAGCTGCAGCAAGGCCATCTGTAGCATCAAGTCTGATTTTTGACCCTTTGAATTTCAGTATACTCATCAGCATTGCGGCTACCTGTTCCTTTGAGGCTGCTCCCTGACCTGTGATAGACATTTTAATTTTCCTGGGTGCATATTCAAATATTGGCAGCGAACGGGTAAGAGCAGCTGCAATAGCCGCTCCCTGCGCCCTGCCAAGTTTTAGCATAGACTGTACGTTTTTGCCATAAAAAGGAGCTTCAATTGCCAGTTCATCAGGCTTGTATTCATCAATAATACCCTGAGTCCTTTCGAAAATATGCTTTAATTTCAAATAATGGTCGCTATATTTTGAAAGGTCAATTGAACCTATGGTAATTAGTTCGGGATTTGGACCTACAACCTTAATTACACCGTATCCAGTAATGTTTGTACCTGGGTCAATACCAAGAATTATCCTCTCTTTAGGTTTTCCCTTCAAGTATGTCAAATATAAAAGGTTTTATTTCTCTAAAACAAATGTATTGTTCATCCACGAAGGTTTTTCAGAAACCTGAGCATGTCGTCTGAACTTTTTGACTCCTTTCCCTGAAAAAGATCCAGTTTCAAGATAAAGAATTGCCTCTTTAAGACACTCTTCATTCGTGTCACTGAAATCATGAGTGATATCATCAGTTGCAATTTTATCCGGGGTAAAACCGTCAAAATAATCACCTTCATTCGAAGAATTCACCAATTTGAATGTAATAGGCCAGAAGAAATATTTCTTTCCGCAGGTCCATCCGTTCATCCCTACCGGTTTACCATAAGTAGTATCACCAATACTGATAATATTATGATTTAGAGGAGGATCAAGACCGTTCATTACAGCTTCACTGGCAGAAGCTGTCATCCGGCTTGTAATTACAACTATTCTTGGAAGTGAAAGTGAATAGGATGTTGAAATAAACGGGAATACTCTATTTGCTGCCTGCATTTTATCATTATATGATAATGCGGCAAAAGTTGTTCCTGCCAGTCCATTTCCTCCGATATAGCTTGCAAGTTGTTGTGCTATATAAAGATATCCTCCTGAATTATATCTTAGGTCAAGAATTAGATCTTTAACGTTGCAGCTTTTAAAATAAGCAAAAGCTGTTTCTAATTCTTGTTCTGATGGTTCAATAAATGATTCAAAAACAAGATGACCAGTCACTCCTGACGATAAGTTCAGCGTTTCATAAAGGAGTACAGAATTAATCGAAAAAGAGGTCTTTTTAGCCTTAATTGTTACCTCTGAACCATCAGGTTTTTGAAAAAGGAAAGTATTCCATATTCCTTTTTTTCTGGGGCCCAGCAGATTATTGTAAGCTGTTAAATCATTTAAGAGCAAAGGTGCAACCTCAACATTATTGATTTTTTTTACTATCCAGCCCCGGCGAACTCCTTCAAAGTATAATCGAGAGTTTTTATAGATCATAGCAATCCTGGCAACTGTATCATCATCAAGCCCGATCCTGAATCCGTGTCCTATGAATGATCCTTCCATTTCGGCATTGAACTCATCATAATCGGCAACAAAACTCCACTTGTCAAGTTCTTTATATCGCACTGCTTCAAGGAGTTCATAAGGATCAGCATAATTTTCCTTGGTAACAGAAGGCATTTTGTCGTACCAGTAATACCATTGTTTCATTATATAATAAAGAGTATCCCTGGCCTGTGCTGCGGTAACACTCGTAGTATCAATATTTCCAGGCTCGATATCAGTTTTTCTACACGAGCTGAATAAGAAAAAGGCAATTATAAATGAGAGAAAAATTTTTTTCATACTAAAGAAAAATTCTACCGGTTTATAGACGACTTCAAAGATAATAATTTATCCTTTTTGAGGATTATAACTTTGTATCCATATCCCCGAAATGATCAGCAACAGACCAATCGGTGTTGTATAATAAACGGGCTCATGAAGTAAAAAGTGCACAAATATCAGCGAAAGAAAAGGAGCAATATATACCAGGTTGCTTATCTTATCAGTAGATTCGGCCATCTGAAGAGCTTTCAGCCAGAATAAAAATGTGATACCCATCTCAAATATTCCCACATAAACAGCTGTTGACAATCCTTTCAGATTGATTTCTGCAGGATGCCATCCTCCTGTAATCGCCAGTGCAATAATCAGATAGAATGTTCCAAAAAGGAAATTAAGAAATAGTTTTATTGCTTCATCTCTTTTATCCCTGACATTCAGAATAAAATAAAACGCCCAGAATATTGAGCTCCCTGTCGCAAGCAGAACACCTTTTAAATCTGAATGACCAGGCCTGAACAGGTTCCCCTGCGAAGAGATAATATAAACTCCTATAAAGCTGATAAACAGTGCAATAAAACTTTTACTTTTTATTTTTTGTCCGAGAATCGGTATTGAAAGGAAAACGAGAATAATCGGCCATATCATATTCAGAGGCTGTGCAATCTGTGCCGGTAGAAGCTGATAGGCCTTTAACAGGATAATATAATAAAGGAATGGATTTATGAAGCCAAGAATTGCTGAACTTAGTAATTCTTTGCTAGTGGTTTCTTTAATTAACACAGTTTTCCCCGACACTATCAGGACAATAAAGAGAACGATTGTTGAAGTTACTGCAGCGATTGCCAGCATAGGAATTACATCCAGCTCCTTCAGGCAAATCTTGAAGGCAGTCGGAACTGTAGCCCAGAATAATATTGCCAGCAGGGCGTAGATGTATGATTGCCGGGATTTATTCATATTTCTTTTACCCCCAGCCCCCTCTGAAACAATGCCCCTAAATCCCCTAAAGGGGACTTAAAAATATTTTCACTATTTAAAAGCCCCCTTCAGGGGGTTGGGGGCAAAATGCCTTAAAAGGGTAAGTGGGTCAATTTATTATATCAAATCCTGTATATGGTACAAGAACCTCAGGTACTTTAATTCCTGTTTCGGTCTGGTTGTTTTCGAGAATAGCAGCTACTATCCTTGGTAATGCAAGGGCACTTCCGTTAAGGGTATGGACAAGGCGTGTCTGTTTATCTCTTTTATCTTTAAACCTGC
>JAPLEC010000185.1 GCA_026391515.1 Bacteroidia bacterium
ATTAATATAAAGATTCAGAAGAGTAAAGATCCGGATAAGCCGGATGATGAACAAGAATAAATAAAAAAGATGAGCGTAGTTTGAAACTACGCTCATCTTTTTTGTCAAACAGGCTTTCCAAATAAATCAAAATCAGTCGATTTTGTAATCTTCACCTGGCAAAAACTACCCGGTTTCAGATCATATTCTACAGGAATAAGAACTTCCTGGTCAACTTCAGGACTATCATATTCTGTCCGTCCGGTATAAAAGTTACCCTCCCTCCCATCAATAATGACTTTCAGAACCTGACCAACAAGCTTCTCATTATTTTCAGCAGATATAATTTGCTGTAATTCCATTATTTCTGCCAGCCTCGATTCCTTTATATCATCAGGGATGTCATCTGTGTAATTACTAAATGAGAATGTTCCATCTTCATGGGAATATTTAAAAGCTCCAAGCCTGTCGAACCTGAACTCTTTTACAAATTCCTTCAGCTCACGAAATTCTTCTTCTGTTTCACCGGGATGTCCTACAATCAGTGTGGTCCTGATGCATGCACCAGGTATTCCTTTGCGAAGCTTGTTCAAGATTGTCTCAGTCTCGCTCCGTGAATGAGATCTCTTCATCATTTCCAGCATTTTATCGTTGATGTGCTGGATTGGTATATCAATATACCTGCAGATTCCGGGATTTTCTTTTATTAAAGGAATTAGCTCCAACGGAAAATTTGCCGGATAAAGGTAATGCAACCGTATCCATTCAAATGATCCAATCTTCAGCAGTTCAGAGATTAGTTCAGGGAGCTTCCGGGTTTTATAGAGGTCAAGGCCATAATAACTCAGATCCTGAGCAATGAGTATGAGCTCTTTGACTCCTTTTGTTGAAAGCTGCTTTGCTTCTTCAACAAGATCATCAATGGGCCTCGATATGTATTTGCCTCTTATAACAGGAATAGCACAGAAGGCACAGCTCCTGTCGCATCCTTCAGAAACTTTCAGGTAAGCAAAATGCCCGGGACTTGTAATTATTCTTTGCGTTGACAGATCTTGCCTGAAATTAATTCCGATCTCTTTCAGTATCCCGACTATGTCATGAACCCCAAAGTACTTATTTACTTCCGGTATTTCTGTTTTTAAATCAGTCATGTATCTTTCTGAGAGACAGCCAATTACATAAAGATTTTCAAACTGTCCGGCTTCTTTAGCTCTAACAAATCGTAAGATCATATCAATGCTCTCTTCTTTTGCATCATTAATAAATCCGCAGGTATTAATTATTACTGTTCCTGCAGAATAATCATCTATGTTGTGACTGATGGAATAACCACCTGCCTGAATTTGTTTAAGCAGCTTCTCAGAGTCGACTAAATTTTTGGAGCAACCCAGTGTTACTATGTTGATCTTTTTATTTTTCATTTCAACTTTTTTAACCCTTCCCTGACCCTTCCCTTAGCCTTAAGGGAAGGGGCCGGGGGATGGGTTTATTGAATTTGCATAGGGTAAGCAGTTATAAAGATTAGGAAGTGAAAAGTGAGTCTACAAATTCTGCACGGTTAAATATCAGGAGATCATCTATTTTTTCTCCAATACCGATGTATCTGACCGGAATTTTAAGCTGATCAGAAATGCCGATTACAACTCCTCCTTTTGCAGTTCCATCGAGTTTTGTGATTATCATTCCGGTAACATCAGTTGCTGCAGTAAACTGTTTTGCCTGTTCAAATGCGTTTTGCCCGGTGGAGCCATCAAGTACCAGAAGCACTTCATGCGGGGCACCGGGAAGCACTTTCTCCATAACTCTCTTGATTTTAGAGAGTTCTGTCATCAGGTTGATTTTATTATGAAGTCTGCCGGCTGTATCGACAATTACAATATCATATTTTCCAGCAACTGCCGACTTGACTGTATCAAAAGCAACTGAGGCAGGATCTGATCCCATCTGCTGTTTTGTCATTGCCACACCGGCTCTGTCGGCCCATATCTGAAGCTGCTCAATAGCTGCAGCTCTGAAAGTATCAGCAGCACCAAGCAGAACTTTCTTGCCGGCCATTTTATACTGGTAAGCTAATTTTGCAATTGTGGTAGTTTTGCCGGAGCCGTTTACCCCAACAATCAGAATTACGTATGGAGAAGATTTGAGCTGAGCAGAAAAATCAGAATCCTGGTCTGCGCTGTTTTTTTCGAGCAATGCAATGATTTCTTCTTTAAGGATAGTATTTAGTTCACTGGTATTCAAGTACTTATCTTTTGCAACACGAGCTTCTATCCTTTCAATTATCTTTAGTGTTGTTTCAACTCCAACGTCGGAAGAGACAAGTACCTCTTCAAGGTTATCAAGAACTTCGTCATCGACTTTTGATTTACCGACTATTGCTCTTGATAATTTTACAAAGACAGATTCCTTGGTCTTCTCCAGTCCTTTGTTGAGGTTCTCTTTTTTCTCCCTGGTAAAAAATCCCAGCAAAGCCATTATTTTACTTTTTAGAAAGGTAAATAAAAATAGGGACACACCAAGGCATGTCCCTATTCTTCAGTTGATACCTGAATTATTTTCTGCTGAAGAAGTCCTTGATATGGTCATTATGGACAATCTCTTCCTTAAACTGGTAAGCGCCTGTCTTATCAGATCTCGTCATTTTTATACATTTTGTAAAGAGCTTACCGGAACCTTTTTTAAGTGATGCAACAACTTTCTTTGCCATGGTATGATCTGTTTACTTTATTTCTCTGTGGAGTGTATGTTTTTTAAGGACAGGATTATATTTCATCCTCTCAAGCCTGTCAGGAGAGTTTTTCTTATTCTTTGTGGTGATATATCTTGACATGCCGGGAAGCCCGCTCTCCTTATGTTCGGTGCATTCCAGGATTACCTGCTGTCTGTTCCCTTTAGTCTTCTTTGGCATTTTTTATAACCTGTTTAATAATTCACAATATAACCTTTTTCCTTAGCTTCCTTAAGAGCTGATGTGAGTCCTTTTTTATTGATAAGCCGAATACCTGCGGCTGATATTTTAAGAGAGATCCATCTCTCCTCTTCAGGCAGATAATATCTCTTTACAAAAAGATTAGGATAGAATCTTCTTTTGGTCCTCCTTTTTGAATGAGATACATTATTCCCAACCATTGCTTTCTTCCCTGTGACCTGACAAATTTTTGACATTGGTGTTTTTTATTTCAGTATTTATGTCTTAAAAAATGAAGCGCAAAATACGTGATTTTTATCTGATTAACCAAATAATCAGGAAACTTTTTTTAAACACAAGTCAGGGTCAATGCTATTCAGCTGATTATCTGCTTTCTGACCATATTAAGGGCGGCATTGGCAAACCTGTTAATATTGATCAGCCTGTCGGATCCAAAAACATATTTTTCAGCGACAGTACTTTTTCCGGAAGCTACTGATATCCATATAGTTCCAACAGGTTTGGATTTGGTTCCTCCATCGGGACCGGCAATACCTGAGGTTGCAACAGCATAGTCAGTATTCAATAATTTTCTTGCTCCTTCTGACATAAATCTTACAACCTGTTCACTTACTGCCCCATACTTCTCCAGAATTTCTTCCGGTACTCCAAGCAAATCAGCTTTGACCTTATTGTCATAAGCAATTACAGATCCCTTGTAATAATCTGAACTCCCCGGAATGCTGGTTATCAACTGGGCAATCTTTCCGCCTGTACAACTTTCAGCAGTACAAATCGACTGGCCTTTCTCATTGAGTAATTTGCCAATAACCATCTCGAAGGTTTCCTCATTTTCGCCATAAATCAGTTCCGGAATTGTTTGATACAATTTTTTGACATGCTCTTCTATTTTATTGTTTAACAGGGTATTACTGTTTCCGGTTGCAGTAAGCCGCAGTTTAATAATACCGTACGCAGGAAGGTAAGCAAGTTTAATTTCTGAGGGAAGAGATGCTTCAAATTCAGTAAGAAGTTCGGCCAGTCTGGCTTCCGGAACGCCGTAAGTCATTATATTCCTGTGAATTATGACCTGCGATGAAAATCGTTTTCTCAATTCAGGTAAGACATGTTCAGTCATAATGTGCTTCATCTCATAAGGAACACCCGGCATAGAAATGAATATTGTCTTCTCTTTTTCAAACCACATTCCGGGCGCTGTTCCTGCAGCATTTTTAAGAACCTTGCACGATTCTGGTATTTCAGCCTGTCTGCGATTGTTCTCGTTCATGGGGAAGCCGCGTTTTTTCATCATTTCAGTTATCATCGCAAGAACTTCCTGATTGACAACAAGACGGGTATTGAAGAATTCGCAGAGTGCTTGCTTCGTTATATCATCACTGGTCGGTCCCAATCCCCCGGTAATCAGTACGATATTCGATTTTCCGGATACTTCATTTAATGTATCAAGAATATCTTTTCTGAGATCATGAATAGAGATTTTGCGGATAATATCAAATCCCAGTTTGGAAAGTTCAGAACCGATCCATGCAGAGTTTGTATCGACTGTCTGGCCGATGAGAAGCTCATCTCCTATGGTGATGATTTGGGCT
>JAPLEC010000292.1 GCA_026391515.1 Bacteroidia bacterium
AAAGAATGCAATTGCTGAGAAAGGTCTGACAGGTGTGGTTGTTGCCGCTTGTTCTCCCAGGATGCATGAGCCTACATTCAGAAAAGCTTGCGCGGAAGCAGGATTAAATCCATACATGTGCGAGATGGCAAACCTGCGCGAACATTGCTCATGGGTTCATGAAAAAGGGGAGGCCACTACAGAAAAGGCAATTGATCTTGTCAGGATGCTTGTCGAAAAAATAAAATATAACCAGTCTCTGAATGCAATTAAAGTTCCGGTGACTAAAACTGCTTTGGTTATCGGTGGTGGTATTGCCGGAATCCAGGCAAGCCTCGATATAGCAAATGCCGGACATAAGGTCATTCTTATTGAGAAAGACCCTTCAATCGGCGGCCACATGTCGCAGTTATCTGAGACTTTCCCGACACTCGATTGCTCGCAATGCATTCTCACACCAAGAATGGTGGAAGTTGCTCAGCACCCTAACATTACATTATATACTTATGCCGAGCTTGAAAGCCTTGAAGGATTCATCGGTAATTTCAAAGTAAA
The DNA here is from genome assembly GCA_026391515.1 of Bacteroidia bacterium. Lineage (GTDB taxonomy): Bacteria > Bacteroidota > Bacteroidia > Bacteroidales > VadinHA17 > LD21. The sequence goes on from JAPLEC010000292.1 coordinate 535, forward strand.
AATCCGCAGGAAATCAAAAAGCATCGATGAGAAGCTTTGTACAGGCTGCGGACTTTGTACAATCAAATGTCCTGCCAAGAAGATTCCAAGTGAATTCAACGAGGGTCTTGGAATGAGACCGGCTATATATGTTCCGTTTCCGCAGGCGGTTCCCAATAAACCAGTGATTGACAGAATACATTGTACCTATTATATCAAAGGTAAATGCAGAATTTGCGAAAAAGTTTGCCCGACACAGGCCATCAGGTTCGACCAGGAAGATAAAATAGAGGAAGTTGAAATAGGAGCTATAGTTCTGGCAACAGGATTCACTGTCAAGCAGCCAGATTTCTTCCCCGAATATGGTTATGGCAAATACCCCGATGTAATTACAGGACTTCAGTTTGAGCGTCTTGCTTCTGCTTCAGGTCCTACACTGGGCGAAATACGCCGGCCTTCTGACGGAAAAATACCTGAGAAAATTGTTTTTCTTTCATGTGCCGGCTCGCGCGATGAAGCTAAAGGCATCCCTTACTGTTCAAAGATATGCTGCATGTATATTGCAAAACACGCTATGCTATATCAGCATAAGGTGCATGGTGGAAAATCATACGTATTCTATATGGATATCAGGGCAGGCGGAAAAATGTACGAGGAATTTGTTAGGAGAGCAATTGAGGAAGATGGGGTTAATTACATACGTGGCAGAGTATCAAGGATATACGAAAAAAATGGTAAGCTTATTGTAAAAGGGGCTGATACCCTGCTGAATGCAATGCCTGTCGAAATAGAAGCCGATATGGTGGTACTTGCAACTGCAGGTGTCGCTAATGAAGGAGCTGAAGAGCTTGCCCAGAAGGTTCATGTGTCTTATGATGGGTATCATTTTTTTGCAGAAGCTCATCCAAAGCTGAAGCCGGTTGAAACAAACACAGGAGGTATCTTTCTTGCTGGTGCTTGCCAGGCACCACGGGATATTCCTGAATCTGTATCAATGGCATCCGGGGCTGCAGTAAAAGTTGCCGGCCTGTTCTCACAGGATGAACTTACCCGTGAACCGCTTATTGCAATTGTGAACCGCCAGGCACCCCCGGTTTATTCATCGTGTGTGGGATGCTTCCTGTGCGTGTCAGCCTGCCCATACCAGGCAATCGAGAAGGAAGAAATTAAAAACAGGGCAGGAGAGGTGATCAAATCTATTGCAAAGGTTAACCCCGGATTATGTCAGGGTTGTGGAACATGTGTGGCATTCTGTCGTACAAAATCCATTGATATACAGGGCTATACACACGAACAGATGTACTCTGAAGTTATGGCATTACTGAATGAATATTAACATAAGTTACTGATGGCTGATTTTGAACCCAGAATTGTGGCATTTGTCTGTAACTGGTGCACTTATGCAGGCGCAGATTTGACAGGCACCAGCCGTATAAAATATGCCTCAAATGTGCGTATAGTCAGGTTCCCATGTACCGGGCGCATTGACTATATGCTGCTGATTGAGGCTTTTAATGAAGGTGCCGATGGAATTATTGTATCTGGCTGTCATCCAAACGATTGTCATTACACGTCAGGAAATTTTCACGCCAGAAGAAGATGGATAATGTTTCGTTCATTATGCGACTTTATGGGAATTGATATAAGGAGGATAAAGTTTTCATGGGTTTCCGCTGCTGAAGGAGCAAAATGGGCTGATATTGTCAATAAAACTGTTACAGAAATCCGTGCACTGGGACCTTATGACGAGTATAAAAAGGTTGCCAAAACCCCGGAAAAGGAGGTGATCCATGGATGATCTGAGAAAACGGGCTAAAGAGCTTCTTGAAGCTTCAGCGGTTAAAGTGGTCATTGGCTATGAAAACGGTACAGAAAATAAGACCCGTGCAATCTTTGTTGAAAAACCGGAGGATACTGGCAAGCTGATCTTCGACAGCCGTTGTATCATGAATCTTGCATCTTACCTGACAAAGCATGAGGTGAAAAATAAAGGTAAGATGGCTGTCACAGCCACCTTGCCTGTCATGAGGGCTATCATCCAGCTTGCTTCAGAATTCCAGGTAAATGACAGCAATCTCCTGGTCCTTGGAATTACTCCTGAAAGTAAACTCATTGAATTTAAGGATCTTGCAGAGGTTGAGTCATTTGTCCACAAGTACCAGATCGAAATTGATGTACGCAATAAAGAGATGCTGGATAAGATTGATAAGATGCCCGCTTCTGAACGATGGAATTTCTGGATTAAAGAGCTTGCTCCCTGCTTTAAGTGTTATGCCTGCAGAGCGGCCTGCCCGATGTGCTACTGCCACAGGTGTACAGTCGATTTCAATCAACCTCAGTGGATTCCGGTTCCATCACATGAGCTTGGCAACCTTGAGTGGCACATTATGAGGGCAGTTCACCTTGCCGGACGTTGTGTCGATTGTGATGCATGTTATAATGCATGCCCTCTGGCAATTCCTCTTAACCTGTTGACAAAGAGAATGTTAATTGACGCAAAAGAGCATTTCGGAGGTTATCAGCCTGCAATTAAGGCCGAGCACCTTATGTCAACTTATAAACCTGATGATAAAGAAAATTTTATTTTGTAGAACATGAACAGTGACAGAAGGTTAATCAGGAAGGATTCACTTGAAAAGCTTTTTAAAGCTTTAAAGCAAAACAATAAGACTATTATTGGTCCTGCTTTGCAGAACGGTAAGATATCTTATAAGATCTCAAACAATTATTCAGAAATTACTTCGGACTATATCCAGACTACGCAATCTTCAAAAGAAATTGCATTTCCCCGCACCGAAAAGATCCTTGCTTATTCGAAGAATGCAGAAGGAATGTCAGTGAAAGGCATTGATATTAAGGATATTCCTGAGATCGTACTCTGGGGTGTCAGGCCTTGCGATGCGATAGGAATTGGCGAACTGAGTGCAATCTTCAACTGGGATTATAAAGATGAAATTTTTAATAATCGTTTATCAAAGGTTACAGTTTTAGGATTCAGCTGCAGCAAAGCCGATGAATATTGCTTCTGCACTTCAGTTGGAGGTAACCCGGGAAACACTGAAGGCAGCGATATTCTTTTTACGCAGCTTGGCGAAAATGGAGACTATCTTGCTGAGATACTGACAGAAAAAGGATCACTTATTGTTTCTATGGCCGAAGCTCTTTTTGAAAGAGCAGGCAAAGTTGAAAAGGAGAAATTCCTCGTTGATGTTCCCGTCAGGTTTAATCATGAGGATGTAAGGAATAAGCTCACCACCTTCTTTGAGAGTGGTGAATGGGTTCAGCAATCCCTGAAATGCCTCGGCTGTGGTGCCTGTGCGTACGTTTGCCCGACCTGTGCATGTTTTGATATCCAGGATGAAGCACACGGAAAATCAGGATCACGCGTAAGATGCTGGGATTCATGCGGTTTCTCGTTGTTTACTCTTCATACTTCGGGACATAATCCTCGCGAAGTTCAGTCGCAGAGATGGAGGCAGCGGATAATGCATAAATTCTCATACATGCCCGACAGACTCTCAGTATTTGGCTGCACCGGATGCGGACGCTGCAGCCGTGCATGTCCTGCCGATATGAATATACTTGAACATCTAATATCAATTCAGGAGGCTACTGTATGACAGACAATATCTATATGCCATACCTCATGAAGGTTGAAAGGATTACCTGGGAAGCCCCGGGCGTAAAAACCTTCATGCTTAGATTTTTAAATGAGGAAGACCAGGATAAATTCAATTTCAAAGCCGGACAGTTTGGCGAATACTCTGTTTATGGAGTTGGTGAATCTACTTTCTGCATTGCATCGTCACCTACACGAAAAGGTTATATAGAGTGCACCTTCCGGCAGACAGGTAAGGTTACAAATGCTCTGGCAGGATGTGAGGAGGGGAGTGTCCTTGGCTTCCGCGGACCTTATGGCAATATTTTCCCGATAGATGAATGGAAAGGTAAAAATCTTTTATTTATCGCAGGAGGAATTGCCTTACCTCCAATGCGTTGCGTTATATGGAATGCACTTGATCTTAGAGAGAATTTCAAGGATATTACGATTATTTATGGTGCCAGGAGTACAAAAGACCTGGTTTATAAGCATGAGTTAAAGGATTGGGAGCTGCGCAAGGATGTCAAACTCATTACTACTGTCGATCCGGGAGGAGAGTCTCCTGACTGGAAAGGAGAGATTGGTTTTGTCCCCACAATAGTGGAAAAAATTGCTCCTTCATCTGTAAATACTATTGCGATAGTCTGTGGTCCTCCGGTGATGATAAAATATACATTCCCGGTTCTTGCAAAGCTTGGCTTTTCTGATGGAAACATCTTTACAACGCTCGAAAATCGCATGAAATGCGGCTTTGGAAAATGTGGTCGGTGTAACGTAGGCAAGGTTTATGTGTGTAAGGATGGGCCGGTCTTTACCCTGAAGCAGCTGAAAGAGCTGCCTGATGAGTATTAGATAAAAATATTCTCAGGATACTCAATATCCACTAAAAATAATCCCTTGGCAAGAGCCGATTTCCCGGCTCTGCAGCGATCTTTAGCTTGTATAATCTCCTCAAATTCCTTCAGATTCATCTTACCTGAACCGATTTCTATCATCGTCCCCACAAGAGCCCTGACCATGTTTCTCAGGAACCTGTCAGCCTTTATTGTAAAAACTAACCGGTCATCAGCTTCTTCCCAGACTGCATAAAAAATCCTGCATAAGTTGGTTTTTGTATCAGAATGAAGCCGGCTGAAACTTGTAAAATCGGTGTAATTAAGAAGCAATCCGCATACCTCATTCATTGCGTTGATGTCTATTTTCCTGTGAATGAACCACGAAGAATCGTCCCAGAATGGATTCTTTGCCCTGGAAATATTATACCTGTAAGTCCTGGAAATTGCACTGAACCTGGCATGTGCTTCTGGCTGGACTTTCGCAAGCCTGGAGACTGAAATGTCTTTTGGAAGGAACCTGTTCAGCCTGTAAACCAGATTTTTCTTGCTTATAAGATCAGGAGCATTACTGTCAAAATGAGCACAAAACACAGCTGCATGAACTCCTGTATCTGTTCTTCCGGCGCCAAATGTGGATATCTTTTCATTAAGAATTGTACACAGCGCCTCATCCAATATTTTCTGAACAGTCACAGAATTAGGCTGTATCTGCCATCCGTGATAGGATGTACCTTTGTATGAGATAAATAAAAAATAACGTGTTTTCACATTGCTCATACTACAAAGATAAGTATTCAAAAAATATCAGATAATTAATCAAATTCTTGATAATTATTAATCCTAATATATTTGGAAATCGATCTTAAAATGTATTTTTACTTCCGCCGAAAAATAACTTGTTTATTTTAAAACCTAAAACAATTTTCACATATGGAACAGAAATCTCAAAGTAATCTTCGCCTAGGTATGACCTTTATGGCGTCCATCTTCTTTATCTTCGGTTTTATCACAAATTTTAATATTGCAATGAAAGATCAGGTGCAACTTGCATTTGATCTAAAAACACTTTATCCTGGATGGGAAAATTTTCTGGCACAACTGGTAAATGGTGTCTTCTTTTTTGCATATGCATGTTTTAGCTTTTTGTGCGGAAGTATTATTAAAAAAATCGGATATAAAAATGGGGTGATTTCTGGCTTAGTTTTGATTGCCATTGGAAGTTACATGTTTTTCCCTGCAGTTTCGATACTCTCTTATCCTTTGTTTTTACTCGCAGTATTTGTAATGGCAACAGGAGTTGTATTCTTGCAGACTGCTGCTAATCCCTATGTTGTTGCCTTAGGCCCTCAGGAAACAGCTCCAGCAAGGCTTAATCTTACACAAGCTCTTAATGCTGTTGCAACCACGATTGCTCCTTTCCTTGCAGGTGTTCTTGTACTTTCTCCTGCAGTTCTGGCAATTAAACAAGGAGCCTCTCCTGCCGATGCAGCTAGATTTGTCCAGACGCCTTTTATAATAATCGGATCCATTGTTGCACTTATTGCTATTGGAATAGCATTTGTTAAACTTCCAAAAATAACTGGCGATGAAACAATACCATCAAAAGCAGTACTTAGAAAACCACAGGTGTGGTTGGGTGCTTTAGGTATTTTCTGCTATGTTGGCTCCGAAGTAGGAATAGCAGGTCAGATTGCACCATATCTCAAAGGTAGTCAAGCACTCGATGTAGCTGTAAAATTATCTGCAATTTATTGGGGCGGAGCAATGGTGGGTCGTTTTTTTGGTTCCATATTACTGAGCAACCTCCCTTCATCTAAAAAGTATCAATATTCATCTATTGTAATGGTTTTTGCATTTTTTGTTGGATGGTTTATCACTTCAGCGACAGTAAAAAATGGTCAATTTGTATTTGATTCTCAGCCAATTAATGGTTTAATTTTCCTTGGTATAGCTATTGCCAATTTCTTCCTAATGAACCTAGGAAAAGGGAAAGCCAATATTGCACTTGGTATTTTCGCAACAACAAACATACTTCTTATAATTGCTGCTTTTATATTACCAGCTGAAATTGGAATGTGGTGTTTACTTTCAATAGGATTTTTCAATTCAATCCAGTTCCCGAACATTTTCTCACTAGGTGTTAAAGACCTTGATCCTTCAGAAATGCCATTGGCTTCTGGTATAATTAACACATTAATTGTGGGTGGAGCGGTAGTACCTGTTATCATGGGAGCACTAACTGACTCGATGACTGCACGTTGGGCATTACTTGTGCCAATTATCTGTTATTCCTATATTACTTTCTTTGCACTGAAAGGCAGCAAAAACAAATAACCACATAATGCCTTTGATGGCTTAAATATTATCAAGAGGCTGTCTCTTTTTTACTTTGAGACAGCCTCTATGCATAATTACCCGACAATTATTATTTTTACAGTAAATCATAACTCATAAAATCTGACATCAATGGCAACAACAGAAAACCTGATCACAAAGATTAACAATGGCGATAATAAAGCTTTCCGCGAATTGTACGGCAATGATCCGGCTGAATTAAGCCGCAACGCTAAAAGATATACTGATCTGCTCAAGCAATTCGACACTGAGTTCGGTAAAAAAGATATTGACTTTTTCACTTCTCCGGGCCGTACCGAAATCGGAGGCAATCATACTGATCACAATTGGGGACGTGTCCTTGCAGGCGCAGTTAATCTTGATAATGTGTCTGTTGCGGGTAAGAATAATACTAATATTATTCGAATTTTGTCAGAAGGTTATCCCAGATTCGAGGTGGATCTTTCTTCACTGAAACCTGAAAAAAGTGAATTGTATTCTTCAGCCGCCCTCGTCAGGGGAATCTGTTCGCGGTTTAAGGAGCTGGGTCACGCTATTGGAGGTTTTGACGCATGCATCGACGGGGGAGTGCCCAAAGGTTCCGGACTAAGCTCCTCAGCTTCATTTGAAGTGCTTATAGGCGCTATTCTTAATCAACTTTTCAATAATGGGAAAGTAGATCCCATCCAGATTGCTATCATTGGGCAGTACTCCGAGAACAACTATTTTGGTAAACCCTGTGGATTGATGGATCAGACTGCCTGTGCCATGGGAGGCCTGATTACAATTGATTTTAAAGATCCATCAAAACCAGTCGTAAAAAAAGTTAATTTCGATTTTGTCGCAACAGGATTTTCACTGGTTATTACGGATACAGGCGGAAACCATGCTGACCTGAACGAAGAATATGCTTCCCTGCCTATCGATATGAAGGCTGTGGCTTCTGAACTGGGAGCCAAAGTGCTGCGTCAGGTAAGCATGGATCAGGTGCTTGAGATTATTCCAAAGATTCGCGGAAAAGTCGGCGACCGTGCTATCCTGCGAGCCATACATTTCCAGGGAGATAACCAGCGTGTAGTAGATCAGGTAGCTGCCCTTGAAAGAAATGACTTTAAAGGATTCATGGGAATGGTAGTCGATTCAGGTTACAGTTCATATATGTATAATCAGAACATATTTCCGGTAAACAACGTCAGGGAACAGGGAGTATCTCTTGCCCTGGCATTGAGCGAAATCGTTCTTAAGGGACAGGGTGCATGGCGTGTGCACGGAGGCGGATTTGCCGGCACAATTCAGGCATTTGTGCCACAGAACCTGCTTGACAAATACATCAGGACGATCGAGCATGTTTACGGAAAAGGCTCCTGCAAGAAATTGTTTATAAGGCATCAGGGAACAGGCAGAGTAGAGTTATAAATAAACTTATGATAATAGCTTTTTCATTCTTAATAGGAAATAAATCATGAATATCATCCCGGAAGAATCATTTAAAGGCCTGCACAATGGTAAGCCAATCAGTCTCTATACTCTTAAAAATAGAAATGGTCTTGTCGCTCAGGTTACAAACTACGGCGCCATTATTGTCAGCATTTATGTTCCTGGCAGCGATGGAAAGCTGGCAGATATTGTACAGGGTTATGATACCATAAGGGAGTACATTGATGGCAACGGACCTTACATGGGTGCTGTTTGCGGACGTTGTGCAAACCGAATTGCAAAAGGAAAATTTCACCTGCTTGGTAAAGAGTATAATCTTGCTGTTAATAATGGTCCAAATCACCTGCACGGAGGAATAAAAGGTTTTAATAAAGTGGTATGGAACGTTGTACATTCATCCGATTCCAGCGTGGAACTGGAATATCTTTCAACAGATGGAGAAGAAGGCTACCCGGGAAACCTCAAAGTTTCGGTTATTTACACATTAACAAATGATAATGAGCTGCGGCTTGATTACAAAGCCACTACAGATAAAACTACAGTGGTAAACCTTGCAAGTCATTCTTACTTTAATTTAGCAGGGGAAGGATCCGGAAGTATTTACGACCAGGAATTAATGATAAACGGAGCATTTTTTACTCCAACGGATGAGACAAATATTCCTAACGGGGAAATATTAAGTGTAAAAGGTACACTTATGGATTTCACTGTTCCCAAGAAAATAGGCGCCGATATTGACAAAGATGATATCCAGTTAAAATATGGTGCAGGCTACGATCATAACTGGGTATTGAACCATCGCTCAGGCACTCTGGAACTGGCGGCAGTTGCTCATGATCCAAAATCAGGCAGGGTAATGGAAGTTTATACCACACAACCTGGAGTACAACTCTATACAGCTAACTGGATTGATAATGAAAAGGGCAAGGGTGGTAAAAAATACCAGCGTCGCTGGGCTTTCTGCCTCGAGACGCAGCATTTTGCCGACTCTGTCAATAAGCCTCATTTCCCCTCAACTATTCTTAATCCTGGTGAGGAGTATAAACATAGTTGTATTCATAAATTCAGTGTAAAATGAAACACGGTTTACGGGCCTTGAACCTTGAACCAAGCCTTCGCTAAAGCTACGGCTTGCAAAGCTTGAACCTTGAACCTTATAATTAATAACCAATAACATAATAACTGATACCATGACAAAAGAAAAAAACAAATTCCTGTTTCCGCTGATCGTGATGGCTTCACTCTTTTTCCTGTTTGGCTTTATCACCACCATGAACAATTCGTTGATCGATTACCTGAGGAAAGCATTCACACTCAACGATGTTGAAAAACAGTTGCCAAATACGTTCTTTTATGGTGCATATATACTGTCAATACCGGTAGGGTACCTGCTTAACCGTATCGGCTATAAGAACGGGGTTCTTGCCGGGCTTGGCCTTGTGAGCCTTGGCTTCTTTCTTTGCATACCCGCTGTGGCCATGGGATATACCCAATTCCTGTGCGCTGTATCTATATTTGCCATCGGAGTGGTATTGCTTCAGGTTGCTGCCAATCCTTACGTAAACGCATTGGGAAGTCCCGAAACAGCTGCCAGCCGGCTTACGCTTACCAATGCCCTTAACTCACTAGCAACGGTAATTGCACCGCTCTTTGTATCCATGCTGATAGTTTCATCCAATACTGGTGGAGCTTCTGATCCAAAAGCCGTTCAGGTTCCGTTTGCAGGCATTGGAATTGTAACTCTGGTGATAGTAGTTATCATGTTCTTCCTCAAACTGCCTGAAATAAAAGAGGGTGAAGCAACAGAAGGTGTTGTCAAGAAATACAAATCCAGCGCATATAAATATACTCACATGTGGCTTGGTTCGCTTGCAATCTTCTTCTACATGGGCATTGAGATCGGGATCCCAAGTTTTTTTGCAGATTATTCAGACAGACTGAATTGTGGATTCGTAGGTGAAATGAGAACAAAATATCTAGCATATTACTGGGGGGGACTTATGGTAGGCCGTATTATCGGTATTTTTATTCTGCGAAAATATTCTGCTAGAAAAATTCTAAGCTTCAATGCAATAATGGGAGCTGTTATGCTTCTTCTGTCACTTGTACTTGGTTCAATGGGTATGAAATGGCTTCCCCTTGTATTATTCCTTGGAACAGGACTGATGCATTCAATAATGTGGCCATGCATTTACAACCTAGCTCTTGAAGATCTTGGTCCGCACTCAAAAGTCGGTTCGGGTGTTATTGCCACCTCAGTGATAGGTGCTGCACTGCTGCCGATCATGATGGGAGCGATTCAGAAGAGTAATAGTAATTATGGGCTGATAATAGCTATCTGCTGCCTGTTTGTGTATTATGCATATATTACCTTCTTCGCAGTAAAAGGATCGAAGATCAGGTAGAAAAAACTTTTTAACCACAAAGGACACAATCCCGAGTACTCGGGAACACACGAAGAACACAAAGGAAAAAACAATCAGGATTTAACTTTTTGAGATAGCCTTTATTATTATTAATGAATCATTTTATGGTAAAACGAGGTTTTGCAAGCGACAATAACGCCGGTGTTCATCCTGAAATATTAAAGGAGCTGGCAGTAATAAATACCGGTCATGTAATTGGTTATGGCTCAGATATTTATACTGTACAGTCAATACAACTATTTAAAAATCACCTCGGTAGCGATACTGAAGTTTTCTTTGTCTTTACAGGAACAGCTGCTAATGTTCTGGGCATCAGTGGTATTACACGCTCCTGGAATTCTATTATAACTGCGGAAACGGCTCATCTTGAACA
>JAPLEC010000062.1 GCA_026391515.1 Bacteroidia bacterium
TTAAATATTAATATTAGGTGACATTATAACTGTCTGACCATTTCGCTCATTAACTAATAACAAAGACACACTTTGTTTAGGCTTAAGTCAATAATAATAGATGTTCTTTTCATCTTATTAGTTAAAAGATTAGTGTATTGGATGTTTATTGATCACTGTTTCGTCTTTTCTATTTGACATGCAGGTTATTCCTGCAAATTTTTTATTTATAGCTTCACAGCTTTTATTTCTTTTTAGCAGACATCCATAAAACAACTCCTCCGATTCCCATTACCGCAATACCGGTCAGTGGAGACCATTTGAGGTGATGCCGTTTGTTTGCAGTGATGTTAACATCGCCGATTTTCGCTACTCTCTCTCTGGAGAAGAAGGTGACAGTTGTAAAGATGGTTAACAATAAACCAATTAGAATGAGGAAATACCCGACTTTTTTCATTTTAGTTTATATTATGTTTATACTTTTTTCTATTAAACATTTTTCATTTTTTTTGTTTGGTTGGGATGATGAATAGCGGTACAGCAGAGTGATGTAAAACTGTTTCCGTTACACTTCCCATTAGTATTTCATCCAGCCATCTCCGGCTGTGAGAGCCCATCACAATAATATCTGCATGCAAGTCTTTTGCAGTCTTTATTATAGATTCAGCAAAGTCACCCAGCATTGCCATTGTCTTAATAGCTTTATCGCCAAGATGCTGTCTGGATTTATCCAGAAAATTTAAGGATGCTTTTTCCAGTGCATCAACACTGTACAATTGCAATTGGCCTGTTCCCATAAACCCATTAAAACCCATTATCGGAGAATATTCTTGTGATGAATAATAAGCCGGATCTGCCATCACATGCAGCAATGTAATTTCGGCATTCATGGCTTTAGCCATTGAAAAACCTGCTTCTGCAACTTTTTGTGCAGTTGGATTATAATCAAGTGCAATCAGTACTTTTTTCATCTTATTTGTTTAAATATTCGTTTTATGTCTGATCTAAGAATTAGCTTGCCATCTTTAACTAAAAAACATTGAAAGCTATGTGATACACTTTGTGTTTGCATAATTCCGGCAGTAGATCACCATTTCCTCCCGAAAACTACCCAGCCGAGCAGGAAACCGAGACCCAGACTAATTAGAATCTGGCCCCATTTCAAATGGGCTGTGCTTATCGACCCGCTTTTATGTACCAATCCATTTATCCATTGTCCGCCGCCTAACAGCAGAAAAGCCACTATTATAACTACAATCGCGATAACGTAAAGTGCAGTTGTCTTTCTACTTATGTTCATAATTTCCTCCTTAATTGATTAAGTTAATTAGTATTATGTTAATCCATTATATATAATTAAATCCAAATGGTAATTTCTTATTGAGAGTTGCCATTTATTATTGATAAAGTTAAAGGGTGCAGGCTCTATTTATGTTACATAACTATTATAAAGATTTACATCATTCACACATTCGCTAAAGCGCTGTTTCTTTTGTGATTAAGGTTTATGAACATGTATGGGTTAATGTGTGAATGATGCAACTGTTTTACGGAATTGTGTAACGGTTTTGAAAACAAGTTGTTTTATCTTTGCACCTTCCCATTCTCCAAACATAATACCAGATCATGAAAAGCGGGAAAATTTTGAAAATATTGCTTGGGATAGCTATTCCATTGCTATTAATAAAATTTTTAACAATAGTCTTTGTTGAGCCCTGGGTTAGAGAAAAAATACAAACAGAATTGAATGAAAAGAATGGAGATTACCTGATTAAAATAGACAAGGTCCATATTTTGATAATAAAATCAGGGATAGAGCTTGATAGTATTACAATTTGCCAAAAGCAGAATCATGGAGGTGTCAGGAATTTAAGCGGGGGAATAGCATCCATAAAATTCAAAGGAATCAACCTCGCGAAAGCAATATTTAAAAAGGATATTAGCATCAATGAAGTAACCATTTCCAATATTATTATTAAGGGTAATATGGCATTTTCGCGAGAAGTAAAACATCCAATCGTTTCGCCTTTGAATATCCGGATACGCAGAGTATTTTTAGATAAAATAGACCTGGCGATGGGAAACACTTCAACCGCACAATTTTTTTCGGTGAAAAAAGGTGTTTCAAAAGTGATCGATCTGCAAATTGAGAAACAGGATACCTTATCTCCATATATCGTCAAACAATTTGAATTCGATGCTGAAGAACTCTTTTCAGTTTCGTCTGACAGCATGTATTCATTTACAGCCAGCGGTATTACTTATTCCACAACTTCAAACACCTTAGCGGCAAACAGCTTTTTTATTCAGCCAAATTACACAGATTATGATTTCACATCACGGTATGAATTTCAAACAAGTCCTATTGAAACCGGCTTAAGCAACATTTACGTTCACGATTTTAATGCTGCAGATTATTTCAGATCAGGTATGCTGAAAAGCTCCTTTATCGGGATCGGGGAAATGGATATGAAAGTTTTTCGTGATAAGCGAAAAGAATTCCGGCATGTGAATAAGCCTTCATTCCAGGATATGATTTACAACTATCACGGCACTATCCGAATTGATTCAATCGGTCTTATAAAAGGGAATATCGTTTATACCGAACATGCTGAGAAGGCAAACAACGCGGGAAGTATCAGCTTTAATGAAATCAATGCTAAAATTTACAAAATAACTAACGACACCATTTACAAAACAAAAAACGATTCCTTAATACTTAAGGGTGACGCCTTATTAATGGGAAAAGGCAAGATAACCGTTTTATTAAAAGGGAGAATATTCGACAGTCAAAACACATTTTCCCTGAATGGGACCCTTTCGCACCTGGAAGCAAATGAATTGAATCCTATCCTGGAGAAAAATGCTTTTATTTATGTTACATCCGGAACGATAGATTCAATGAGTTTCAGCTTTACGGCAAATAACGCTAAAGCGACCGGTAAAATGACCATACTTTATCATGGATTGGATATCGCTGTTAAAAATAAACGAACAGATGATACTACTGCTTTCAGAGAGAGATTTATTTCATTAATTACCAACAGAAAAGTGCTGGATTCAAATCCGATTCCCGATGAAGATATTAGAGAGGGAATTATTGATTATGAAAGAGATCCCGAAAAATCTCTTTTTGGTTATTGTTTTAAATCTATTCTGTCAGGAGTTAAATCCAGCCTTGTTAAAAGCCCGAAGAAAAAAACAAATGCTTACACAAAATGATTAAATAAATCTATGCATTTTATTTTTTATAATACAGATACCTATTTTTTTGCAAGTTCACGAGCCTGACCAACCCAATTGTCCTTCTCGATACGACCAGGAATAATTTCCAGTACCTCAGTAATGGTTTCTATATCTTCGTGTGTTAGCTTGCTGATTTGATCAAAAGTATAAATCCCAAGCAGGTTCAAACGTTCCTCAACCCATAATCCAAGTCCGTCAATCAGGGTTAAATTATTAGCCTCATGTTTATGGGCAATTCCCAATCTATCGAAATAAATTCGTCCCTGCCTGTCCCGGATGCGTTTAAGGAGTTCAGACTTATTGCCTGCGATCCTGACAAGTTCCTTAGCCTGAAGTATCCATTCATCTCTCTCAATTCTGCCGGGGAAGTATTCAATTGCCTCAGTAACAGTCTCAACATCTTCTTTGGTAAAATTGCTGATTTGCTGAAACGTATAGATATCCAGCATATTGAGTTTTTCCTTTATCCATCCACCAATGCCGCTAATGATGGTTAAGTCATCGGCTTCTTCTTTTTTGGCAATTCCTATTCTATTGTAGAAAATGTTTGTCCTTCTTTCACTGATGCGTTTAAACAGTTCCTCTCTTTTATCTTTGAAATGGACAAGTTCCAGTGCCTGAGCAACCCATTGGTCCCTTTCAATCCTGCCTGAAAAGTATATAATAGCATCATTTATCGTATCAATATCCTGAGCAGTGAATTTACTGATCTGTCTGAAAGTATAAATATCTAATGCATTCAGATTTGCCTCATTAACAGGACCTATACCGCTTATCATTTTCAGGTCATCCTTCTCTTCCTCTGTGGCTGTTCCAAAACTATCGTAATTGAGTAAGTGCTTACGTTGTCTGATATGTTCAAGAATAAAACCTTCTATAATTTTTTCCTTTTCCTGGAGGCTTTTATTCAGATTAACAATCTCCCCATTCAGGTTTACGATAGAGTTATTCAATTCATGTTTGTCGGATTCAACAGCAAATATTCTTTTTTCATAAATCGACTTATAATAAAGCCATGCAGTTACATATCCAATGATAGCAGCACCAAGCAACATCGATATTATTTCAATTGTTGCCACGCCTTTTGATTGTACCAATAGAATTAATAAAGTATTCATAATTTTATTTTTTAATAGTTATTACAGTTCTCCTGTTATTGGTCCTGCCGGCCGCTGTATTATTATCATCTAAAGGAGCTTTCTCGCCTTTAGATTCTATTATAATCTTGTTTGCAGATATTCCTTTGCTTTCAAAATAACGCTGCACACTTTGAGCACGCCTGTAGCCCAGGGCCTGGTTATACTCATCGGTTCCAATTGCATCGGTGTGGCCTGTGATGCTGAGCCTGGCTTGTGAGTTCTGATTCAGATATGTATTTGATTCATTAAAGTACTTGTCTATCCCTGCATCAGAATTGAATTCAGATTTGTCAAATGCAAAGTAGATATTAAGGTTCCCGGGTAATACAGCCTCTTCAGCTGCTAAAGGCTTACGTAAGGTGTCAACAGCAATGGTATCTTTGTTGTTGACCATTTCAATTTGCTTAGCTGCCGGTTCACTGCACAATCCTTTTATCTTACATACATAGAGATGAGTAGATAATGCGGACCAGCCAAAAAATGCAAGAAATCCAATTATAAGAATTTTCATTGGTTATGATATTAATGTTATAAAAAATGGCATTTTCATTAGCATATGATTTATTCTTAAAAATTAAATGCCTGTCTGCTGTTTAGAAGCCAAAGAAGGATTTGCCAACGCTCCCTCCCAGGCTCAAAAATCCATACATCAGGACTATTCGATTGGCACCAACACAAGTTCAAGTAGTGTACCATTAGGGAATAATTCTCCTGATGTTTGAATGATGAATAACCATTACATTTACCGATTGCGATTTCTATTTTGGTTACCGTTAGATTGCCTTTGGTTACTGTTAGATTGCTTTTGGCTACCGTTAGATTGCCAATAACCTTTAGACCAGGATTTACCGTGTGGAGTAGTCTTCCATTGACCCGATACATATGTCCTTCCTTGTCTCGGATTCGTCCAATAGCCAGACTTTTGCACGTACATATGGGATTGATTGTTCCAGCCCCAACCGCCTTCTATCCAGATAGAGACATTGCTTGGACGTGGTGGTACGGAATATGACACATAAGCAGGTTCCGTTGCAACATAACCGGCCATACAGGCATTGAAGAATAATCCTATTCCTGCCAAGCTGACTAAATAAATGAACTTTTTCAGGTGGCTACAGCCTTTTGTATTAACACTGGTTTCTGCTGCGTTCAATAACGGTTCCCGTTTGATACCGTTTTGAACGTCTTTTTCAAAGTCTTCATTTTTTTTCATTTTTAAACTTTTAATTATGAAAAAAATTTCACAACACAAAGGTGAGCCTATTATTCCCGGGAACTATTACATAACTTAAGGAATAAGTTACATCATTCACACATTTTAGGTTATGATAGTTGGTGGTGGCTCCTGTTGAACTTATTCCTGTGCTGATATCTTTGCCAATGAAGAAGCTCAATTAAAGTCCGGCGATAATGTTAAGGAGTTCTACTTTTGTTTTCCCTAGCTTATAGCCAAGCATTTCTATCATTTCTTTTTCCTTACCTTCGCGAAAGCACAAATCTTCTTCGGTGATAATTGGATATTTCTGTTTGAGTTTTTCTTTTATTTTATTCCAGTATCCTGTTGAATTAGTATTCATAATGTTGATTTAAAGTGTAGGCGGAATTCTCTCTGTAAAGATGTTAATCCGTTTTATTTCTATCTTGTTCAGATTTCGATTTCTTTGGATGCACATTTTTGTTTTGGTCTGAAGGTTTAACAGTATTCGGTTGCTTTTTACTTCTGTTATTTTTGGAAGTATTTGCATTCTGCGACTTATTTACATTTCGTGGTTGATTAGTAGCATTTATTTCTGATGGGCGTTTCACATCCTTCAGGTTAACTATTCTTGATGGAGCAGGTTTTTGTCCCATTTCATTGTTTCTCACCACTTGCGGCCTGTATATATGCAACTGGCCATTACTCATATCTTGTCCTGGTCTGTCATTTTCGTGTATAGCAACAGGATTGACTTTTCTGCCGGTAATCTGTTGTACGTCCTCTCTTCTTGGTCCTGAGACATATGTAGTATTCCGTCTGTTATCAACATACGCATTATTTATCACCTGGGAATTTTTAATGATCTTGTCGCGAGAATTTCGATTGACATAATAACGGTTGATATCGGGTCTGTCGATATACCTGTCTCTTACGAACATCCAGCGATCGTTGTGACCCCTGTATTCAGGGCCAAAACTAATATTGATACTGATACCCGGCTCCATTGGTGCCCAGCCATAATAACCATTGGCTCTTCTCCAGGTCACCCATGCAGGACCCCATTCATTATCGGGTACCCAGAACCAGCCGTAATTATTATCATAATCCCAACGACCATAATGAAAAGGCGCCCATCCCCAATTGTAATTTGACACCCATGTCCAGCCATAGTCTGTCAGTATCCAATGGCCGTTTGACGAATAAGGAAAAAAGTCCTGCCCTGCATCCGGGATCCATACATAACCATAATTGGGATAGTCCATCCATTGACCGTAAGGGCTTAACTGATCATAGAAGACCTGGAAACTGACATTACCTTGTTGAGCTGATACCTGTTTTGTAAATATTACTGTTGATATTATCACAGCAAGCACTGCTCCCAGAATTTTAATTTTTGATTTCATAATGATTAGAATTAAATTATCTGATATTTTCAAAATGTAATTTTTAACAAACAATAACCCGTGATTAACCTGATTATTTCTTATAAAGCACAAAGTTAGAGTCAATCAGTATCCTTTACGTTACATAACTTTAGAAAAGAGTTACATAATTCATACATTTTAAAGGAACACCTGACGGGTGACGGAGGAGTATTTTTCTTTTTTCTAATAATAAGGAATTATTGATGGTTTTTCAATTTCAAAATCTCTGAAACCGAAATCAGTTGTTTTAAATGAGTTCATTTTAAAAACATCTTGTCCAATGCCGGGGATTAATGGATAAAATGCAATGGATATTTGAAATGATTTAAAAACAAGGTTCTCATTTTTAATTAAAACGCCCAACCCTAATTGTGAATATACTTTGCTTTTCTTTAACGGGTTCTCGGTATCCCCGATCATACCAAGAGAACAAATAAGAAAGGGTCCAAAATGGAATCCGATTAAATTCCATGGAGCGTATGATTGTGTTTGCAAAGTAAATAACAGGCGTTTAGTACCTGACAATGACGGACTATTAAATCCATCCAGTCCATAACCATCATTAAGAGTTAAACTATCGTAAGAGAACCGGTTTGTGCCAATAGTAACCTGAGGTTTTAAAAATTCCCTGAATTTCCATCTCCCAATTTCAAATAACCCTGTAAAATAATTTATACTCGCTGTAAAAATACCCTGTTCGGCACGTGATCCATGAAAGAAAGTTCCATATTCGAGGTTGGAACTCAGGTAGCCCAATTTATAATAGTGACCATAGGAAAAACGCATTCCTAAATACAGCCGGTAAGAATTATTTCTTACCTGATAACCGCCTGTCAATCCATAAACTTTCCCTTCCGGCACATCTTCGATAACACCAAATTTAAAGATATATTTATCCTGAACATATTTCCGGCTTGAAATTCCAATACCGGCTAAATAAAAATCTTCGTTGGAATAAATATGTGACGTGTCAATAAGAAGTTCTGAAGGTTTTTCAGAAAACCGGATACGCAGATATCGTAAAGCCAGGATTAAATTGGTTACACGTTCGTCTTCCTCATTGCTTTTTAAAATCCGTATTGCTTTGCCTGCCCAATAATTGTGTGTGTTAAATTTCAAACTAATAGGAACATAAATCAGATTTATATCCTTCATTGAATCTTTTTTACATTGAGTAGTAAAAGATGCACCTGCTGCCCACTTTGCCAGTGGAGAAAAAAACGGACGGTTAATAGCTATGCCCCCTAAATAATTTCCGTGCCAGTCAATTCCAAAGTGAAAATTTGCGTTTACATGTGTGCTACGGATGTTTGGGATAAAATAATTTGTACTTAAAGAATCATTTCCGACTGTATAATTTCTCCCATAAGCGCTTCGAAATTCATGACCAAATCCTATAATATTTTCATCGGTCATTACAACCCTGAACTTTGAAGCTGAAACGGACCCTCCCGGAATGATGCTCCATTTATCCAATTCACGAATAAAAATATCAACAGAATCTTTTTTTCTCCCGGCAGACACAACATAAAAATAAACATCAGTGACATATTTTTGTGCCCGGATTAAACGCTCCGACTCTTTTACAAGCAAAGAATTGAACGGGTCATTTTTATGGATAAGCAACAAGTTTCGGATCGCAATACTTTGTGTTTTAATATGGACCTTATTCCCTGCATTTGTAAAAAAATTCCTTTTTGCAACAGTCGTGTCAATGGCCGAGTAACCAAATGGATCCAGGGTAATAATGTCGATATTCCTGATAATTTTCCCTTCAAAAGTCTTATATGGTTTTTGTATCAGTTTTTTATATACTTTCTTTTTTTTAATGGCTGTGGCTGGTTTAAAAACCATATGGTACATAAACTTAGTAAACTTACTTCGGCCGGAAAAGGATTCAATAGTCTTATAAAGTTTGGTTGAATCTCTTTTGACAGTAGTTTGTTGTGCAATTGCAAAATCACTTATTGAAATTGAAATAAGAAAAAGCATGAAAATATTTTTGAACCACATTTGCATATACCGTTTCTTAATATTGAGAGGAAACCATTTTAACCCTGTGATGTTTTATTTGGAATAAACAGACCCGTTCAAGAGGGAGAGTTGTTTCCGATTTTCTGGATTCATTTCGCTTTGTTTATGAATAATCCTTCTGAAAAGATACGTTAAGTTGCAGTAAAAGAGTTACATAATTCCGATAATAAATTACATAATTTACACATATCCCGAAGGTAAAAACAAAGATCATCTGATTAATAAATGACTTCCTTTTTTACCTCTGTCATGTAGATTTATTTACTTTCTTCTTAAAAATCGCTTTTATTTTTAATAATGGTGGCATGGTGTCGCCCAGTAAAAAGCCCCAGGGTTTTAAAGGTTCAATATGATCGAAAATTAGTTTTACTATGGCAAGCAGTGGTATTGAAAGAAACATGCCGGGGATACCCCATAAGGCGTTCCCTGCAATTACTACTATTATTGAGAAAAGGGCATTGATTTTTACTTTAGAGGCTACTATTTTGGGAACGATATAGTTATTGTCTATCAGCTGGATGACAAAAAATATTACCAGAACGTATATGGCGGTCCATGGTGACGATTTAGTACCTAGAGCCACCATCATGGGCAAAGCCGTTCCAACAATTCCTCCAATGTATGGAATTACGTTAATTAATGCACCAATTATGCCAAGCAGTAAAGCATAGTCTACTCCAAGAATTAAAAGAGCAATCGTATATAGAGTTGCTATCAGGACTGCCTCGATAACCAATCCTATAAGATATCGTTGAATGACAGTTTTGATCTGGGTAACTATTTCGCTCACCTGACTCTGGTTGCTTGTGCCAAAGAGCCTGTGAATGAACTCAATTAAGATAGGATGGTAAAATAATATCAAAAAGATATAAACGGGGAGTAAAAAAAATACCACCAGTCCGTTGCCAAGGATGACGAGTGTTTGCCCAATTGCAGCGCTGCTGGTGCTGATGAGTTCTCCCTGAGTTTTTGTAACCCATGCATGGATCTTGTGTGGGTTTATATCGAAATAGCCGGAAGCCCAGGCGATTGCCTGGTCAAGTATCCCGGTGAATTTATCGATAAGTGCGGGCAATGTTTCGATAAACCGGCTTACCTGTGAAATTATAAGAGTACCAAAAGCGACAATGACTAAAAATGTAAGGAATATGGTAATTAAAATAGCTACTACCCTGTTTATTTTTATCCTTACGAAAAAATTAACGACCGGGTGCAGTACGATGGAAATAATAATTGCAAAAATGATAGGAACAATAATGCCCTTAGCAACATACAATATCGCTAACAAAGCAAATAAACCAATGAAAAAAATTGATGCTTTTGTAAATAATGGTAATTTTATTTTATCATCTGTCACGGCTTCTCGGGATTCGCATTTCTTTTGTGAAAAATATGTTGAAAGAGAGACTGGGTGAACGACCTGATTCCGTCAGAATGGCTGGCAACCAGATTTGTAACACCAAACTGCAAAATAACGCCGAAAAGTTTTCTGAACAAATTCCCTGATGCTCCGACAACTATTTTTCTTGAAATATAACCGGTAGCTAAACCCGTGGCAGTTCCTATGATGTTATCGATCAGATAGGGCGATGAAGATATTTCTTTTATGGTGCTTTTCAGCAGGTTCACAGGCTTTAAACTCTCATAGGTAAGGTGGAATTGGTCTTTCAATAGTTTTTCCTTAACAGCTTGCTCAGCTTCCAGTAATTGAATGGCGTTCTTAACATCGGCAGCGCAATTAATGTTTCCCATGTGATTTTATTTAATCAGCAGTTTAATGATATAATCAGATATGCGCTTTTTAAACCATTTATGCATAAAGAGATGCATAATAATCCCTGCAATTCCATAAAAGCCGGCAACAATAAAGAATCCGTAAAATATTTTCCCTAAGATTTCTCCAAGCCAGAAAGCTAATCCCAGGTTTAAAAATATCAGGAAAGAAACAATTAAAATAAAAACAATAGAATGAGGTATGAATGAGGAAACAGTATCCGATGTTTTATCAATGACTTTAAGCTTTACCAGTTCGTAGCTTGTCTTCCCGTATTCAGTAGCTCGTTCAAACAGTGATTCAATCAGGTTCGCATTGTCTTCCATAGGTTCAGTATTGATAACATTCTATTCACACCAGAGGCATTAATTTTCAGCAGGTTGCAAAATGCCATTTGCAATGATTAATTTAACTTGAAACCATTTCAACCTGTGGCAGTTTTCATATCTTTTTTAGCTTTTTCTGATTTGGCCTTATTCTGTTCAGCGGCATCAGTAACTTCTTCTTTTACTTCTTCAAATTTCTCAGAGATATTGTCAAGAAATTCATTGAACTTTTCTTTTAATGATTCCGCATAATCCTCACCCTTTTTAGATAATTTTTTGCGGGTAACCGAACCTTTATCGGGGGCAAATAAAACCCCTAACAATGCACCGGCAGCAATGCCAGCCAATACACCTAATAATACTTTTCCTGTACTCATAATTAAATTTTTAAATGATGAGTCCACTTCGAAAAGCCCAAATTGAAGCACGAAATTTCGAACCTGACTGTCAGTCTTTATCCGCTTTATTACTTCGCAACAACTTTTCTGAGTGGACTCAATGATTGTTTTTAAATTGGATATTCTAAAAGACTCTTTTCCCTCGAATTACCCTGAGTATTACTGCAATAATTGCAATAACAAGAAGGATGTGTATGATGCCTCCAACATGGAAGCCCAAAAATCCGATTGCCCAGGCAATAACCAGGATAACTGCTATGACATAAAGTAAATTTCCCATGATTTTAGTTGTTAATTATTATTATCAAATTATTTGAAAGTTTTTTCTATTATAATTTTATGGGAATTAGGATCTGCATTTTATTCATATCCGCTTTTTATAATGGTCGAAATCATCTTGAAACGTTCATTGGTTTTTAAATTGCCTGTAATAAAGATCAAAGGCTGATTTCTCATCTGATCTTTTATAAAGCCGGCTTCATAGGAATATCAAATTACATAACAAAGGTGCAATCCTTTTTTTCGAGAATCGTTACATAATTCCTGAAATAAGTTACATTATTCACACATTTGATTTTAGCAGGACAGGAACGTCCATGCCAATGCTTCCTGTTCGTAGCCGCATTCAGGAGAAACTACAAAGTTGATCTGTCATATAGTATTAATTTACCTCTTGGGGAGAAAGATATCCTTTTTTTGGCAGGG
>JAPLEC010000011.1 GCA_026391515.1 Bacteroidia bacterium
AAAAAATAAAAATATTGAAATTCAATTCGCGCAAACCACACCGATAAGCGAGCTTATAGCCATATTGACAGAGAATGCTAAAGCCGGACTTGAAGGGTATAGGCATTACGTTGAGCTAAAAGGACAGACTGAAAAGGATACTCTGCAGAAAACACCTTTCTCTGAAAAAGAGGTAGCATACTATAATGCAAGCCTTTATCAGGTATTTGAAGAGATGGAAACTTATACTGATAGTAAAGGTAGTCGTCACCAGCGGCTTAAAAAAAGTGAATCACTCATGACAAACCAGAAGAGTACCGGCTCTATCGCACTCAAAGATGCGCAATCGGGAGAAAAAGTTTACATTGACATTTCTCAATCGGGTTTGCAGCTTGATACGTTAAAGACACTGGACAATTTTGAACCTGTTAATAATATGCAGAAGTACAGCTTTTTTAACAGCATTCGTTACAACCCCATGGGGTCAAGAACGCTTGGTTTCAGAATGATTGAAAATACTATACCTCTCGGACAGTCTCTATAGGTCCTGGGGGAAGCATGCCTGGTTGGTTCGCGAGTAAATATCGAAAAGCCCCGGGACAGTAAAAAACCTTTCATAGTTTCTGTAAAAAATGAAGCTGAAATAGTTCAAGGCAATAAAACAGGCGCAAAAGTTGCTCTTGTGTTAGGCATATTGCTTGCGGTAGCAGGTGTTCTTGTGATGATATTTGTGCGTTGAATACTAATATTTCACACAGATTATTTTAAAAATATATCTTTTGCTACATTGAAATTATCTATCATTACAAGTCCGGTATATCTTGCAGGATTTGCGGTGGTGGTTGGGTCTTTCAGGAAATTGTACATTTCCAGTACCGATATTTTTCCATCACCATCCCTGTCTATATTCCAATTACCTTCCATAATATAAAGAAGCACTTCTCCCTCTGTAACAGGTGCCATAGCAATTCTTGGGTAAGCAGGATTTGCAGTAAGTGGTTCAACTGCAGTAGCAAGAGCACATGAATGAGCTATTACAACCATGCCCGAACACTTGATTTTGTCGAGCATTTTACTGATATCACTGTAATTAATAACTGGACCGTAATGCTGGTTACCCTCTCCATTTGCAAATTCCATTAAAGATGGCGGTCCTTCGCTCCCATGGCTTAATATGTTTATATATACGATAGAATTCTCGTCGCCTTTTAAAGCAATGCTGTTTATTGCATTCACAAAATTTTCATAAGTTCCTCCATCGCTGTACCATCCCCAATATGTGAATAAATTTGTTTCCGGAATTCCAAGGTCCAGGTAATATTTTCTAACCTGAGCATAAGTTGGAATTGTTGTATCATCTTTTGGATTCATTGTATTAAATGATAGGACAAATCTGTCATCTCCTGTATCATTGAAACTATAAGTCTGTGTTTCGGTAGTGGCTTCTTGCTGCTTTGCTTTTTCTTCTTCATTAAGTTTTGTGCTGTCCTGCGTTTCTGTTTATTCTTTTTCTTTTTCTGCGTCCAATTGTTTTTGTGAATCTTCCGTAGCTGAGCGT
>JAPLEC010000001.1 GCA_026391515.1 Bacteroidia bacterium
CTTCAGTACGCCGGAGGGAAGAAATCAAGAAGGCTATGTACGTTCAGAAGATGCAGGAAAGCGAAGAATAATTCGCCAGGCTGTATCGGTCATTTAACATAACAGATAAGGGGTTCCTTTATGAGTCATAAGGAATCGTTCTTACAATATCTGCAAATTGAAAAGCGGTATTCACCGCATACGATCCGGTCATATGAAAACGACCTGGATCAGTTTTATTCCTATATGTCAGCAAATGATATGCCGTCCAATCCCGGTGAAATCACTTCACACCAGATACGAGCCTGGATTGTCAGCATGATGGATAACAATATAAAATCAGTCACTGTTCACAGAAAAATATCATGTCTTAGGGTCTTCTTCCGGTACCTCAGGAAGGAAGGAGTGATAAAGAGTGATCCGCTCGAGAAAATCGTACTGCCAAAACGAAAAAAAACATTACCGGTATTTGTAGGAGAAGAGGCACTTGATAAACTGCTGGATAACAATAATTTCGGTGACGATTTTGAAGGTATAAGGAACAGAACGATAATCGAGATGCTTTACCTTACAGGCATGAGAAAAGCAGAACTGATAGGTTTACGAAACCTTGACGTTGATCTGAATGAAGCAACGGTTAAGGTTACCGGCAAAAGGAATAAACAGCGCATAATTCCTCTGACAAAACCTTTTACAATCAGGTTAGAGGAGTATATCAAAATGAAGAATGAAATTGCTGAAGCGGAAAACGGAGGATGGTTTTTTGTAACAGTCAAAGGGAACAAGCTATATGATAAGTATGTTTACAATATTGTAAAAGGCTATCTTTCTATGGTGACAACTATCGAAAAGAGAAGCCCGCATATTCTGAGGCACACTTTTGCAACGCACATGCTTAACCGGGGAGCTGATCTCAATGCGATAAAAGAGTTCCTCGGACATGCAAATCTGTCAGCTACACAGGTTTATACACATAATACGTTTGAAAAACTTAAGAAAATATATAAACAGGCTCATCCAAGAGCTTAAATTTTAATTAAATAAATAGGAGGTACTACTATGAACGTTCAGATTCATTCAGTGCGGTTCGATGCCGACAAAAAGCTAATCGATTTTGTTCATCAGAAGCTTGGTAAACTTACCCAGTATGGTGAAGATATTGTTAATGCCGAAGTATACCTCAGGCTTGACAAAGATCAGGAACATGAGAACAAAATTAGCGAAATCAAGCTGGATCTATCTGGTGGACCTTTATTTGCCAGGAAACAAAGTAAGAGTTTTGAGGAGGCTACTGACGATGCCGTCAGTGCTCTTAAAAAGCAGATTACCAAGCATAAACAGAAGAAGCGTGGAGTGTAGTTTTCCTGTTCATAAAATTATTTTAAAATCATTTGAAATATAAAATATAAATTCCTACATTTGCACACCGTTTTTTAAGGGTATATTATGCCCTTACGGTTCGTTCTTTAAATTGCCGATGTAGCTCAGTTGGCCAGAGCAGCTGATTTGTAATCTGCAGGTCGGGGGTTCGAGTCCCTTCATCGGCTCTTGAAGGAGTTGTAAATGTGTGACTTAGGAGAATAACTCTGTTTCAAGAGGGGAGATACCAAAGTGGCCAACTGGGGCAGACTGTAAATCTGCTGGCAAATGCCTTCGTAGGTTCGAATCCTGCTCTCCCCACTTCAAACGGGAAAAGACCGTAAACTCAGATTAATAAGGAAGAGGATACGGATCTCTTTGGACGATATTAAAGCGGGAGTAGCTCAGTTGGTAGAGCATCAGCCTTCCAAGCTGAGGGTCGCGGATTCGAATTCCGTCTCCCGCTCACTTTTTAAGGCCAGAGTAGCTCAGGGGTAGAGCACTTCCTTGGTAAGGAAGGGGTCGGGGGTTCAATTCCCCCCTCCGGCTCAACAGGAAACTTGATTTATAATTGATTATAGATAAACTTAATTTAATACGCTTGGAGTTATGGCAA
>JAPLEC010000376.1 GCA_026391515.1 Bacteroidia bacterium
CTGCCATGTATTATCATTAATAGAAACAGGAGTCTGGTCAATAGCTAGCTCATAAGATCTTACAGGAACCCAAAGAGTTGTAAATAATATTAGATCCCAATATCCGGCAACAAGTGCAGCAAATTCAAAATTGCTGTTTTCTGTTCCCTTTGATATTAATATATCACCTGATTTTTTAACAGATTCAAAATTTGAAAAATCTATTTTCATAGTTGAAGCACGCGGCAGAGCAGGTAGAGGAGTTCCTTTATCTTTTTTACAGCTTGTAGGCAGGCTTATAAGAAGGATTGTCAGCAATGAGAGGGCAATAATCTTTTTCATATGTAAACTGCTTAGTTATAATGTATATAACGACAAAAATAAGTAAAAAGTTGCACATCGGCTAAAAATTCTGAAACACCCGGTTAATATTTAATGACTTAATTGAACATCTTTCCTGATAATTTGTTTAATCCCTGAAATTCAGAAAATGGAACGAAGAAATTTTATAAAAAATCTTGGATTTGGAATTACAAGTACTTTAATCACCGGTAAATCCATGGCAGGAATAATTAATAATTCAAAAAATACAGATATGGAAAATTTTAAACCACTCGAATTCCCGGCATTACCTTATTCATACGATGCCCTTGAGCCCTACATTGATGCAAGAACAATGGAAATCCATTATGACCGGCATCACAGGACTTATTTCAATAATTATGTAAATGTTGTTAAGGGGACAGTTTTAGAGAATACTCCTCTTCAGGAGGTATTTGCTGAAGTTTCCAAAGCAGGAGATGCAGTAAGAAACAACGGGGGAGGATTTTACAACCATATACTCTTCTGGAAAAACATGGGACAGGGGAAATCTGCTCCTTCGCAGGAACTGTCAGCAGCCATTAACAAAACTTTCGGCTCATTTGAAAAATTTAAAGAAACATTCAGCAATGCCGCCAAAACACGGTTTGGAAGCGGATGGGCATGGCTTTATTTAACATCTGACAGGAATCTTGCAATAGGCAGCACTCCAAACCAGGATAATCCCCTGATGGATCTTTCACCAATAAAAGGCGCACCCCTGTTAACGCTTGATGTTTGGGAACATGCCTATTACCTTAAGTATCAGAACAAAAGAGCGGATTATATCGAAGCATTCTGGAATGTTGTGAACTGGGTTGAGGTGAACAGAAGATATGCAGAAGCCGTAAAATAACATGTACTCATTAGTACATGCTCCTAAGTGTAAAGAAATCGTTTAATCTTCAGCGTCGCTGTCTTTTGAAACGGAATCTTTTGAAGAATCACCTTATTAATCTGACTGAATTTATTGACCTGTGCATTGACATATTCTTTTAATTCAGTTAGTAATTCTTCTTTCTTTTCCTCGTATTTTTCTGTCATGTCATGCTTAAGGTGCTGGTATTTCTTTTCAAGCTCATCCATGTTCAGATGGACATAAGCAACCAGCTTGCCTTTTTGCTGAATAACAAGCGACTCAGCAACAAACCTGAAATTATTTATTACTGACTCAATCTCTTCAGGGTAAATATTCTCTCCGCTCGCGCCCACAATCATATTCTTAAGACGTCCTTTAATAAAAAGATTATTATTGCCGTCAAACACTCCAAGATCTCCGGTTTTAAACCAGCCGTCGGGCGTCAGGACTTCAGCTGTTATTTCAGGTTCTTTGTAATAACCCTTCATAACATTTGCACCCCTGGCCCATATCTCACCTTCTCCGGTTTTGGGATCAGGATTATTAATTTTCAGCTCAATATCTTTAATTGCAGGTCCAGTCGATTCCACAATGGTATTTTTTGGATTTGCTCCTGCAAGCAATGGAGCTGTTTCTGTCAAACCATAACCAATTGCATAAGGAAATTTTGCTTCAGAAAGAAATTTTTCAACTGTCTTGTTAAGCTTCGCTCCACCAATGCCAAAAAATTTTAAATGGCCACCAAATGTCTTATAGAGCTTTTTCCCTGCAATCTGATTAAATTTCTTCCTCAAAAATGGGATTTTGTAAAGGAGTTTCATTAGAAATTTTTCTGTAAATGCAGGAAGTATTTTATTATAATAAACTTTTTCAATTATCAGTGGAACCGTTAACATAACTGTCGGCTTCACTTGTTCGAGGGCTGGCAGCAAAACAGGA
This sequence comes from Bacteroidia bacterium, assembly GCA_026391515.1. Lineage (GTDB taxonomy): Bacteria > Bacteroidota > Bacteroidia > Bacteroidales > VadinHA17 > LD21. The sequence goes on from JAPLEC010000376.1 coordinate 2,138, forward strand.
GGCGTGGGTGGTTTTCTTAAATAATAGACACAAGCTCCGCCAAGCATCGGCAGAATCAGTCCAAGGGTATTCTCATATGTGTGCGATAGCGGAAGAACGGATAAAAACCGGTCATTCTCATCGACAGATTGTATTATTTTTCCCCTGAATGCGTTAAAGGATATGTTTTTATGAGTCAGCATTACACCTTTTGAACGACCAGTGGTACCGGAAGTATAGATAATAGCTGCCAAATCTTCTTCTTTAACATCATAATTTCCGACAGGTACAGCAGCCGGATTAAATTTTGGCAGGTTCTTTTCAGAAAAGATCAGAGAAAAATCTTCTAGAAGGACTCCTGTCTTGAGATTTTCAGATTTAAATCCATTTATTCTGGATAAAAGCCCCGAGGATATAAAAATTGCCCTGGCTTCTGAGTGCTCAAGCACATTTACAACTTCCGTTACAGAAAAATCAGGAAGTATCGGAACAACAACAGCTCCCATGAATGTGATTGCAAAATAAGCAATAGCCCAGTTGGGCATATTGGTACTGAGTAACGCAACCCTGTCTCCCTGCCGTATATCTGCTTTTTCAAGAAATGCAGATAATGCTCTTATTTGTTTTCCTGCTTCTTCAAAGCTTACCGGTTCCTCTCCTGCAAATGCATATGCCCCAGATTTCCCAAATTTCCTTACTGTTTCATTAAATAATGCAGGAAATGTCAACTTTATTTTCTTCTCTTCCATTCTGCCTTTTAATACTTAATTTTACTGTACAAAGGTATTGAAATTATTATAGATCAATATTAACTGATGCTTTTTATAACTTTTATTAACAGAATTGTGGGAATCCGTTTAAGCTTTAATCGGACTTAATAGTTAATTTTGTAAATCATTTATTAATGAAAATATTATGGCTTCAACAATAAGAGTAACAAGAGAATTTACCTTCGAAATGGCTCATGTGCTAACAAATTATAATGGCCCCTGCAGGAATGTTCACGGCCACTCCTACAGGTTATTCGTTACATTATCAGGCATTCCTGTAAATGACAGCAATAATCCAAAAAACGGGATGGTAATTGATTTTACAGAACTTAAAGACATTGTTCTCAAAAAAATAATCAATCAATTCGATCATTCTGTTGTTATAAGCAATGATTTTGATAAGGAGAAGAAGGAAATGATGACAAAAACATTTGGAAATACTGTGATTGTCGATTACCAGCCAACTTGTGAAAATCTTGTAGCCGATTTTGCCGGAAGGTTAAAAAATGAATTACCGGAAGGAGTCTATTTGCATAGTTTGAAACTCTTTGAAACAGCAAAATCTTATGCAGAATGGTTTGAATCGGATAACAAATGACTCCCCATGCCCCCTTAAGGGGGGGCTAAAAATAAAAACTGAATTAGTCCCCCTTTAGGGGGAAGGCCGCAGAGCGGCCAGGGGGTGAAACATTAAAGGAAACAAATTTGGTGTTACAAAGTAATGATAAGATGAACGATAATATTTCAAAAAAGCTTTTCCTTTTAGATGCATATGCATTGATTTTCAGAGCATATTATGCATTCATCAAAAATCCCAGGATAACATCAAAAGGACTAAATACTTCGGCAATATTTGGTTTCCTTCTGGCTCTTGAAGAGGTACTTCAAAAACAAAAACCTTCTCATATTGCTGTAGTATTTGATACTCCGACCCCTACATTCAGACATGAAATGTACCCTGAATACAAAGCCAACAGAGATGAAACACCGGAAGACATAAAAAAAGCTGTTCCGTATATTAAAAGACTCATTGAAGCATATAAAATCCCGGTTATAGATTGTCCCGGGTTTGAAGCTGATGATGTGATCGGGACCCTGTCAAGAAAAGCTACTGAAAATGGATTCACAACATATATGATGACTCCTGATAAGGATTTTGCGCAGTTGGTTACCGACAAAGTTTTCATGGTCAAACCTTCAAGGAGCGGAAATGAGTCAGTTCAGTGGGGCGTTGAAGATGTAAAACGGGAATTTTCAGTTCAACGACCGGAACAGGTTATTGATATTCTTGCTTTAATGGGAGATGCTTCGGATAACATTCCGGGCGCTCCGGGTGTCGGTCCGAAAACAGCTATGAAATTGATATCTGAATACGGTTCAGTTGAAGAAGTTTTTAAAAATACAGATAAGTTAAAAGGAAAGCTTAAAGAGATTATTGAAAACAACCGAGAACAAATTGAACTTTCAAAAAAGCTGGCTACGATAGAATTAAATGTTCCGGTCGAGCTCAATGAAAAAGAATTAATTACTGAAATTCCTGACTCACAAAAACTTAAAGTTTTATTTGACGAGCTTGAATTCAAAAATGTAGCCGCCCGGATATTATCAGAAATTGATAAGCATGAAAAACCTGCTGAAGAAAAACCCAAAACATTGTCCCAGGAATCAACACAGGGTTCTCTTTTCTTTGGTACAGAGGAAACCCAGGAAATGACGCCAAAATCAACAATTAATGATGTCAGCCACAACTATATTCTTATTTCTGATGAATCAGAACTCAAAAAAATAATGCATCAGGCTGGGATGCAAAAAGAGATCTGTTTTGATACTGAAACAACAAATATAGATCCTCATAATGCAGAGATTGTTGCAATTGCATTTTCATGGGAAAAGGGATCGGGATATCTGATTCATTTTCCTGAATCGCCTGATGAAACAAAAAAGCTTCTCGAAATAATCAGGCCGCTGCTGGAAAGCACCGGTATCCTGAAAATTGGACAGAACCTTAAGTACGATTTACAAATTCTAGGAAATTATGGCATTGAAGTCAAAGGACCGCTGTTTGACACAATGATTGCTCATTATCTTCTTGCGCCTGACATGAGACATAATATGAATTTGTTGTCAGAAACTTATCTTTCATACAGCCCGGTACATATAGAGTCCTTGATTGGCGAAAAAGGAGAAAACCAAAAAAATATGCGGTCAGTTCCGGCAGAGAACTTAAAAGAGTATGCAGTGGAAGATGCTGATGTTACCCTTCAGCTGAAATACCTGTTTGAACCGCGACTAAAAGCAGAAGGATTATCGGATTTATCAGACAAAATCGAAATGCCTCTTATTCAGGTACTTGCTTGCATGGAAAGAAACGGGGTGATTCTGAATCAGGAAGAACTAAAAAAAGTAACCGCAAACCTGCGTGATGACATTATTGCTCTTGAAAATGAAATATACAAGCTGGCCGGTACAGAATTTAATATCTCTTCTCCGAAGCAGCTTGGAGATATTCTGTTTTTAAAGCTGAAACTGGATGATAAGGCAAGAATCACAAAAACCAGACAATTCATAACAAGCGAAGAGATACTCCAGCGTCTTTCCCATAAACATCCGATAGTCGACAAAGTATTAGAATACAGGGGATTAAGGAAATTGTTATCAACCTATGTTGAAGCACTTCCACAGCTTATTGACAAAAAAACAGGAAGGATCCACACTTCATTTAACCAGGCTGTTGCCGCCACGGGAAGGTTAAGTTCAAACAATCCAAACCTGCAAAACATTCCGGTCAGGGACGAAAGAGGACGAGAAATAAGAAAAGCATTTGTGCCGGAAGAGGGACATATTTTCTTTTCAGCAGATTATTCCCAGATCGAACTAAGGCTGATGGCTCACCTCAGCAATGATAAAAGCATGATATCAGATTTTCTTTCAGGAAATGATATTCATACCTCAACGGCAGCCAAAATTTTTGGTGTCGATTTAAAGGATGTTACACGTGAAATGAGAAGTAAGGCAAAAACAGCCAATTTTGGGATTATATATGGCATTTCATCATTTGGTCTTTCTGAACGTCTTACAATTGGAAGAAAAGAGGCAAAAAATCTTATTGATGGTTATTTTAGTTCATATCCGGGAGTAAAAGTTTACATGGATGAAAGTATCCGGAAAGCCAGGGAAAAAGGATTTGTAACTACAATGTTTGGAAGACGAAGATATTTACCTGACATTCATTCAAGGAATCAGGTTGTAAGAGGAAATGCTGAGAGAAATGCTATAAATGCTCCCATTCAGGGTTCTGCTGCTGACATAATTAAAATAGCTATGATCAGGATTCACGAGAAGCTGAAATCAGAAGGCTATAAATCAAAAATGATCCTCCAGGTTCATGATGAGCTTATCTTTGAAGTGTTGGAATCAGAACTTGAAAAGCTTAAGAGTATGGTTCTGTTTGAAATGTCGAATGCAGCAAAGCTTAGTATTCCGCTAAAGGTTGACTGGGGAACCGGGAGGAACTGGCTGGAGGCGCATTAAACGGCGCAGCGGCGCAAAGGCGCAACGGTCCAAAGGCAAAATAAATTCCCCCCTTGAGAGCCTGTCCCGCTACAGCGGGAGGGGTGAGGGGGATAGAAGAATAGTAAATAAAACAATTTATGTTAATCAAAGTCCTTTTTTTTGGAGTACTGGCAGAAGTGACGCAGACGTCAATTAAACACTATCGTGATGTAAGATCATTTGGTGATCTGAGGTTAAGAATAGAAGACGACTATCCCGAAATGGTCCATTATAATTACCGTATAGCTGTAAATAATGAAATAATAAATGAAGATCCTGTATTAAACGATAATGATGAAGTTGCTTTCATGCCACCATTCACCGGAGGATAGAAAGTTCATTTAATTTCTTTTCAAAAATGTCAGAGAATATTTTAATAAACGGTCCAGTAACTCATAGCAAAATATCTTCCGTCATTAAATCAATAAGCAATAAAATTGAAGCCGGAGGACATTCGGTTTTTATAGGACAGGTGAGGGCTGATATGGTGGGAAGAAAAATTGTTAAGGCAATTGAATATTCTGCCTATGAGAATATGGTAAAGAAGGAAGCGGATAAAATAACAAAAATGATTTATGCTGAATTTAATGATGTGAAATCAATCAATATTCTTCATTCTGTGGGGATTGTAAAAGTGGGCGAAGCTTCTCTTTTTGTTCTGGTTTCTGCAGGACATCGCAGTCATGCCATACAAGCCTGCAGCAAACTGGTAAATATGATAAAAGAAAAATTACCAATCTGGAAGAAAGAAATTTTCGAGGATAATACTCACGAATGGAAACAGGATAGTTTCGCTTAAACAGCTTCCAGTATTTTTGATTTAGCTGAAGTACCTTTTGTGTTATCTTTTAATA
>JAPLEC010000364.1 GCA_026391515.1 Bacteroidia bacterium
AAGTCTCAATCTTTACGATCGCTGGTTCCTCAAAAGAAAATATGATTGATATTTTATTGTATTTCAGTACTTTAATATCATTATTATCCTTCTATTTTTGAAAAACTCCATAATAATAAATCTCAACAGGTCTCTGACAGCAGCTTTACTGGTAACTGCTCTCTTTTCATTTTCATGTGAAAAGAAAATTGGTACAATTAAAAAAACAGATATTCTATCACTCCCGTCGGTTACTGCAAAGAATGATACAACGACATTTACTGATTCAGGGAAGGTCCAGCTGGTCTTGTCATTTCCCCTCATGGAATCTTATGATAATACCGAAATACCATATTCTGAATTTAAGCACGGAATAAATGTTACTTTTTATGACGGTCATCCGGAGCCTGTCGGTCGTGCTACCGCGAAATATGCCAAGTATATCAGTAAGAAAAGCTTATGGGAGCTTAAAGACAGTGTGGTTGTAATAAATGGAACCAATGATAAGCTTGAAACCGATCAGCTGTTCTGGGACCAGATTAAAGAAATTATTTATACCGATCGTTATGTCAAGATAACAAATGAGGATCAGACAGTTATAGGGAGCGGATTTGAGTCTGATGTAAGGCTGACACGACGTAGAATAAAAAATGTTACTGCAACTATTTATCTTCACGATGAGTAAACGTTTTCTTCTTATTATTGAAATAGTCTGGATTATAACAGGATTGTTATGCTTAGCTGCCGGTATAAGGTATGCAATAACCGCCGGAGGCAATAAAATATTCATTTTTGCTCTATTGTCACTTATCTCATTTCTCTTTGCCTGGCTCAGACACCGGGAGAGAAAAAAAGGTTAACTTTGAGATATGAATGGCATCTTTATCATACTTCTTGCAATACTTTTTTCTGCATTTTTCTCCGGTATGGAGATTGCTTTTATTACTTCCAACAAACTCCGTATTGAGCTAGACAGGAAACAGGGTGTTTTTGGTTCTCAAATAATAAAAGTATTTACCAATAATCCGGGGCAGTATATTGCAACAATGCTTATTGGTAATAATATTGCACTGGTAATTTATGGCCTCTTTTTTTCAAAGCTTCTCGCACCTTTTCTCACTCCTCTCTTCGGATCAGATCTTTTAGTTCTCATATTTAACACCATCATTTCCACATTTGTCATTCTGCTGGTAGCTGAATTTCTTCCAAAAACAATTTTTATAATTTCACCTAATTTCTTCCTGAAAATTTTAAGCATACCAACGCTGTTCTTTTTCTGGATTTTTTATCCGATAAGCAAATTCACTCTGGCTGCTTCAAATCTGTTTATCAGAATTTTCTTTAAAAATAAGTCAGGAAAGAAGCCTCAGGAGAATTTGGTTTTCAGCAAGGTTGATCTGGATCATTTTGTCAGTTTAAGCAAGCAAAGCAGGGAGGAGACAGAGCCTGATCATCATAACATCAGAATTTTTCAGAATGCCCTCGATTTTTCTAATGTAAAACTCCGGGAATGTATGGTGCCCAGGACTGAGATAGAGGCAATTGACTGCTCCAGCTCACTTGAAGAATTAAAAGAGAAGTTTATTGAGACACAACATTCCAGGATACTGGTTTACCAGAATACTATCGACAATATTATCGGATACTTTGATCTTAAGGATGTTTTTAAAAATCCTTCAGATATAAAGTCAAGTATTAGAAAACTTGCAATTGTTCCTGAGACAATGGCTGCAAACAAACTGTTAAAGTTATTTGTAGAAGAAAAAAAGAATGCAGCACTTGTGGTTGATGAGTTTGGAGGTACATCAGGCATGGTGACTATTGAAGATGTTCTTGAGGAAATTGTGGGAGATATTGAGGACGAACACGATGTGAATGAACTTACCGAAAAAATTACAGGGAAAAATGAATATATTTTTTCAGGGCGCCTCGAAATAGATTACCTGAATGAAAAATATCATCTTGGTCTGCCTGAAGAAGATGACTATGAAACACTTGCGGGAATGATCCTATACTTTCATGGCAGTATTCCGGGGAACAATGATGTTATCAGGGTTAAAAATATTGTTTTTAAGGTATTAAAGGTTACAGCAACCAGGCTTGAGCTGGTGAATATGAAAATAGAATAAAAAACCTCTCTCCTACTCCTCTCCCTGAAGAGAATGATTCATGCTTCTACATTTTCTGCAAATGACTCCTTGTGCATTTCTAAATAATACCTTATATTTGATCCTGCATGAGGATTTATTCGGAAATGATTCAATAAATTTGATTAGATTCAAAGCAAATATTTTAATATTATATAATCATTTATTCCTCATTATCGATACAATTCATTAATAAAACTAAGATGAAGTTAATGCACAGTTCTTTAAAAGCCACTCTGTTTACTCTGTTTATTGTCATCTTCTCATTTGATTTATCAGGTCAGGACAATAATGGAAATCCACTGCCTCATTTTTTGTTCCCCTCATTTAAAAGAGGGATTGTTTTAATGAAAACGGGGGAAAAATTTTCTGCCTTATTAGATTACAATATGGTAGACGAAAAGATGATTAACGAACTAAATGGAACCTACAGGTATTCGAAAAATCCTCAGCTCATAGATAGTATTTATTTGGAAAACAGAGTATTTGTTCCTGTAGAAAATGCATTCTATGAGATCCTTTCAAGCGGATCGGTTACATTTTTTCTTCAGAATAAAAGCAACTTAACTCCTAAAGGAGCTGATGTCGGATATGGAATGAAGTCCCAATCTGTCGGGCCCACACGACACCGGAGGTTTGAAATTGTATCTGTAATCTATCAGTTTGAAGCTGTTGTGAACATAGATCTACCTCCAAATGTAGAGGTTACACCTGCATCTGTATTCTGGGTAAGGAAGAATGATAAGTTGGAAAAATTCAGCACTGAAAGACAATTTCTTAAAATATTTCCTGAATACGTACCTGAGTTTAAAGAGTATATTAAAAAGGAGAAAATTAACATCAAGTCCCGTGAAGACGTGATCCGGCTGGGTAATTATTGTAACGAAATAATTAAGAAAAGAGAGTGAAGATCTTTGTAATTCTGACCAAGGGTAAATGAGTAAAAAGTCTACCCTGGTTGATTCCCCTGTTCCATCAGCCAATCCATATTTTCAATCACCAACGTAATTGTCTGTAATCGCTGGTAATGACACTTTGTAGCTGCTTTGTGCATACAGTGATGCAATTGACAACAGTGTTACCATTATTCCTGTCAACATAATTGCTTTTATAATTTTCAGAACTATTAAGGATCTGTGTATTTATATTAAAAAAGAAGAGAGCCATTCGGGCTCTCTTCTGATAAATGTAACTGTTAAATATTAAAGTACATTTGTTTCGGTTGGGATCGGATTCTTCCTTGTGTTCCACCACACCTGGCTTTGAATGCCAACTGTACTGAACATTCCTTCATTTGTTAACTCAATATTCTGATCGCTCCTTGCGTTAGATACATTATCTGTATTATAGGTATCCTCACTTAATGCATACTGCAACCTGATCGGAAGTCCGAGGTTCGGATAATAGGCCATTGCAAGTTCATATTCAAACATTCTCTCAGGAAAACCGGTCCTTCTTACCTCAGAATAAGCCTGGACACCTTCTCCGAAGATAGCTGCCCATCTCTGTTCGCAGATAAGCTGGTATTTATGCGCATCTGTTCCGCCCCATGCTACAAGTGGATCAGCAAGATATGTAGCATAGCTCACCGGGTAACCGGTTGTACCGGTAACGGTGGCGCCGGATTTATACCATGTAGGGTAAACTGTGGAACCGTCAGCCAGACCCCATCTTGACATAGAAGCTGTAATTCCTGCTTCATAAGCAGTCTGGGCTGCTGCATCATTGGCTTTACGCATATAGTATTCAGCTATAATAAACTGAACCTCATCATAAGTCAGAATATAAAGTGGTGACTTTTCATTGTATGCGATTTTTGTCCCGAGAAAGGAAATAGCTGCGAAAGGAGCCGAAGTAATTTCACGCCCATTCTGAAAACCAACATAAGCAATAGGAGGTGTTGCAACCGAGTTGGCCGTTGGCTGAGCATAGATATGAACTCTTGGGTCAGTTCTTGCTTTCAGCCAGTTCACCATGGTCTCCGAAATAGCCTGGTCTGATCTTGTATAGAGAGTGTTAAAGATCGGGTTTCTGTATGGCAGCCCAGGATAAGCCAGCTTTACATTATCACTATTTGATGTAAAGATCGGATATGTTGTTGGGGCTGCAAGAATTGCGGCTATCTGAGCATCTGCTGTTGCTAATGCTGCAGCTCCCGGTGTTGTTGTCACAGGTGCCTGGGGCGCAGTCATAGTATAAGTAAATGTCCAGGGAGTGCCAGCACAACGGTTCAATATTCTAAGCTTAAGTGAGTTGGCAAATTTTCTCCATTTAACCGGGTCTCCTCCAAAAAATACATCGCCAGTACCGAAGTTAACCGTTGTTCCAGTAAGCAGGACATTGGCCTCTTCAAGCTGGACAAGGAAATCAGCATAGATATCTGCCAGCTTGTCATACTTGGGTTTCAATGTCCCACTAGCATCGAAACCCTGCAGTGCTTCCGAGTAAGGTATATCACCCCAAACATCGGTTAAATACGTGAATACCCATACTCTTAAGACCATTGCAGCTGCCTGAAGGCTGGTATTTCCATCTGCTTTAGCTTTATTGATCACGAGGTAAAGGTTCTTAAGTTCAGATGTATAAGGTGCATTGAATTCACCGGACATGTCACGGGGCATGTATCTGTCTTCATCAATATACTGTATTTTACACCATTGCTGGCACCATTCTCCAAGATAGGTGTGTTGAATCCATCCACCCATTTGGCGGCCAATAGAATTTATTTCTGCATTAGTGAAGATATTGATGGCAGGAACATCGGTCGGACTGTTCGGGTTCGTATTCAAATCCTCAAATCCCTTGGTACAGGACGGGAGAATACTCACTACCAGGAACAATCCCAGTATAAT
>JAPLEC010000186.1 GCA_026391515.1 Bacteroidia bacterium
GAAAGAAAGCAAGGGACTTCACGATTTTGTAAGCTATGTTGACAAAGGCTCATAGGATATCCTGGTTGAGAGATTAAGTATCATTCTTCCTGAAGCCGGATTTATTACTGAGGAGGGAACATCCAAAAAGAAAGGTCTGAAGTATTGCTGGGTTATCGATCCTCTTGACGGGACAACTAATTTCTTACATGGCATTCATCCTTACTCAATCAGTGTTGCACTGCTGGAAGATAATGAACCTGTTGCGGGTGTTGTCAGTGAAGTCGGTGGAAATGAGACTTTTACTTCATGGAGAAATGGTGGTGCATGGCTTAATAACAGGCAAGTCCATGTTTCTTCAGCATCCCGGCTTTTGGATAGTCTTGTGGCAACAGGATTCCCTTACAGCAATTTCAAACGACTTGAAAAATATATGAATTGCCTGACCCATTTTTGTAAGACCACTCATGGTATCAGGAGACTTGGATCTGCTTCCATTGATCTTGCGTATGTAGCTTGTGGCAGATTTGAGGCTTTTTACGAATATGACCTTCACCCTTGGGATGTAGCAGCAGGCATTCTGCTTGTGAGGGAGGCAGGAGGTTGTGTCAGCGACTTTTCAGGCAATGAAAAGAACCTTACAGGTGACGAAATAGTTGCAGCTAATCGTCTCGTTTTTCCTGAATTTCTGGAAAATGTGAGTAAATTTATGCAGGATTAGCTTTTCTCAAAAATGGGAGCCATAGGGTTTTATATTTTCTTTGGGATAAACTGGATCATGACACTCTTACCATTACCGGTACTTTATCTCTTTTCTGATTTCTTTTATCTTTTCATTTATTATTTACCAGGCTATCGCAGACAAATTGTCAGAAATAATCTAAAAAATTCTTTCCCTGAAAAAAACGAAAAAGAGATTCTTATAATTGAAAAGAAATTTTACCACCACCTCTGTGACCTGTTTGTTGAAACTCTTAAGCTTACCCATATGAGTAATAAACAATTGATGAAAAGGATTCAGCTTACCAATCCGGAATTGCTTGAAAAGTTATCTGATGAAGATCGGGATGTTGTTGCCATTCTTGCACATTACGGAAACTGGGAATGGCAGGTTTGTAATCCTTTATACTCAAAAATGAATAATGTTTCAATTTATAAACCACTTCAAAACAAATATTTCGATCATTTTATGATCAATTTAAGATCGAAATACGGAATGAAATTTTCTCCCATGTCTAATATCGCAAGGGAAGTTATCAATAACAGGAATAAAAATGTAAGAACAGCATATGCTTTCATTTCAGATCAAACACCGCCAATAGGAGATATCAATTTCTGGACAAATTTTCTAAATCAGGAAACTCCTGTTTACCTTGGTGCTGAAAAAATCGCAACAAAATATGACATGGCGGTAGTCACTTTTTTTGTTCAGAAAATAAAAAGAGGATATTACAGCTATTCCGCTGAACTGCTGTTCGATCATACCGTTGGTCTGCCTGAACATGTTATTACCGACACTCATGTAAAGAAGCTTGAGAAAATAATACAGGAAAAGCCTGAATACTGGATATGGAGCCACCGCAGATGGAAACATAAAAGGGAGCACATTTATGATTAAAACGGCAATAATCATATTAAACTGGAATGGGATCAAATATCTGAAAATGTTCCTTGGTAATGTAATCCGACATTCTCTGAACTCAGAAACTGTTTTGTATGTTGCTGATAACGGTTCAAATGACGGATCAGTTAAATGGATTACTGAAAATTACAAGGAGGTCAGGTTAATCAGGTTTGACATAAATCATGGTTTTGCCAAAGGATATAATCTGGCTCTGGAAGAGATTGATGCGAAGTATTATATATTGCTGAATTCTGATATTGAAGTTACTGAAGGCTGGCTGGAACCATTGATTGGTTTTATGGATATGAACCCTGACGTTGCTTCATGCCAGCCAAAAATCCTTTCATATAACCAGAGAGATTATTTTGAATATGCCGGAGCTGCAGGCGGTTTTATTGACAAGCTGGGTTACCCGTTATGCAGAGGACGTATTATCTACAAAGTCGAAAAAGATAATGGTCAGTATGATTCAGAGATCGATATTTTCTGGTCAACCGGAGCATGCATGATAGTCCGTTCTGATGCCTGGAAGCAGTGTGGTGGATTTGATCCTGATTTCTTTGCACATATGGAAGAGATTGATCTGTGCTGGCGTTTTCACAGAGCAGGATATCGTGTCTCCTTCGTACCACAAACATCAATCTATCATGTTGGTGGCGGAGCACTTCCATATAATTCACCTTTGAAAACATATCTCAATTTCCGCAACTGCCTCTTCCTGTTACACAAAAATCTGCCGGATAAAACTTTTAAAAAAACCATGTTCACACGTAAAATCCTTGATGGCATAGCTGCTCTCTTTTTTCTATGCAAAGGACAATTCAGCAGTGTCAGGTCTGTATTAAAAGCACACATTGATTATTATAAAAGCCTTGATCAGCTGAAGAAAAAAAGAAAAATGGTTAAAATGCTTGGAGAGAATGAGCCAGCCGGATTAGTGTTGAACAAAAGTGTCGTTTTTGAGTTTTATATGAAAGGGAATAAGACTTTTAAGAGCCTTACTACGAATTTCTGATTCATATGAAAACTTACCAGCTAATAGTTTTTCTGTCCATAGTACTATTTATTTACTTTCTTGGAAATGCATACATCTTTATTAAAGGTTATAATATCATCCCTGCTCCAAGAGGAAACAAGGTACTCTATACCATAATCTTTATTGTGTTTGCGGTGACGTTTATTGTTGCAAAGATTCTTGAATCGCGGCATTCTTCTGTCTTAACCGACGTTCTTAATATTATCGGAGGATTCTGGATGGGTTTTCTGGTCTATGCATTTATGTTCCTGCTGCTTGCAGATATAGCCGGCCTCATTATGCGAATTCCGGGAATAATTAATAGCCAGAATATCCATGTTTACAGGAGATGGACTTTTCTGATTGCTTCAGGAGTTGCTGTCATTCTGATTGCAGGTGGATTCATAAATGCAATAATCCCGGTAATTAAAAATTATAACATCTCAATCAATAAGCCTGCAGGTGATATCAAAACTCTTCGTGTTGCAGCTGTCTCTGATATTCATCTTGGAAGTATTATCCGTAAGAGAAGCATTAAGAAATTATCAGGTATGCTGGAAAAAATGAAACCGGACGTTGTTTTTCTTCTTGGAGATATTGTCGATGGTGAACTTGGCCCTGTTCTGAGAGACGACCTGCTGCAATATTTCTCCGGACCAAATACTACAGATGGCCTTTATGCAATAACAGGCAATCATGAATTTATTGGCGGTGCAAAACGTACTATTCCGTATATTGAAAGCAAAGGAATCAGAGTTCTGAAAGATGAAGTTATTGTTCTGCCCGGGGGGATCCAGGTTATTGGCAGGCTTGACAGGGATTCGTTCCGGTTCTTCAATAAAGAAAGAAAATCTCTTGAAGAGCTTACCAAAAACATTGATTATTCCAAGCCAGTCATTTTACTCGATCATCAGCCGCTTAAGCTTGAAGAATCAGTGAAATACAATGTTGATCTTCAGCTTTCAGGGCATACGCATAATGGACAATTCTGGCCTTTGAATTATCTTACAAGAAGAATCTATGAATTAAGCTATGGTTACCTGAAAAAAGGTAATACCCAGATAATTGTTTCATCCGGTTATGGTCTCTGGGGTCCGAGAATCAGATCAGGAAGCAGACCGGAAGTAATGCTTATTAATATTGAATTCACCGATAATAAGAAGTCTTCTGAATAGTCCTTCTAAAGCAGCTCATAGATCTGCTCAAGCGCCATTCCTCTCGATCCTTTTATTAGTATATGATTCCCCTTCAGAGGTTTAGTTTTCAGGAACTCTTTAAGCCTGTTAATATCCCTGAATATTTTGAACCGGAATCCTGCTGAAACCTTACTGAATATCGGTCCTGTTAAAAGTACATTTCTTAAATTATTATCATTCAGAACTTTATGAATTTTAATATGCTCTTCTTCGCTTTTATCTCCAAGTTCGAGCATGTCGCCAAGAATGCAAATTTTATTTACCGCTTTAACGGCAGAAAATGATTCAATAGCCATTCGCATACTTGATGGATTTGCATTATAAGAATCACAAATCAGTGTATTGTTCTATGTTACTATTACTTGTGACCTGATGTTTTCCGGCTCGTATTTTCTGACTGCAGCAGCAATATCTTTCATATCGACTCCAAAAAAGAGTCCTGTAGCAATAGCGGCTTTGATATTTTCAATATTATAATTCCCAAAAAGGTGTGTACGGATTTTGTATGTCTTATGTTGATAGGTAGCTGTTAGTGAAAGATTCAAAGCTGATGGTTCACTTTTAATAACAAGTTTAATACCGGTAGGATCAGAAAACGGAACCGCCCTGTTCACAAGTCTGAATATCTTTTCAGACAAAAGCTGGTCTTTGTTATTAAAAAGAGCTATGCCGTTTACTTTCCTGAGGTGTTCATAAAGTTCTATTTTAGCTTTCACGACTCCTTCAAATGATCCAAAGCCTTCAATATGGGCAGTACCAATGTTGGTGATTATCCCGTAATCAGGTTTTGCTATCAGGCAAAGTGTACGTATTTCACCAATATGATTTGCTCCCATTTCAATTATCATCAGCTCGGTTCTTTCTGGGGCAGAAAGTATTGTAAGCGGTACGCCGATCTGATTGTTCAGGTTTCCCTTTGTGGAATGAACTTTAAGTTTTTTTGACAGTATGTCAGAAAGAAGCTCTTTGGTTGTTGTTTTTCCGTTTGTCCCGGTTATTGCAAGAACGGAAGCGTTCATTTCCTTTCTGTGATGAGTTGCCAGTGCCTGGAGTTCAGAGATGCAGTCGTCGACAAGGATTGTTTTTTCAGTTTCAAAAGCAGGATCATCGATTACTGCCCATGAAGCGCCTCTGTTAATTGCTTCCTCAGCAAATTTATTACCATTATAATTATCGCCCCAGAGTGCAAAAAATATCTGGCCTTCTGAGATTGTCCGGGAATCAGTGGATATTCCTTTTGACTCCCTGAAGATTTTGTAAAGTTGTTCTGTCTTCATTTTTCAAAAAAATGCCTCATTATGCAACCATAATGAGGCTTAGATTATTATTGTTAATACCAACTAGTTTCCAGCAGGGCTTCCTACTCTGATCATTGCACATCTGAAGCCAATATCGTCGCGTGATTCAGTCTGATCGAGGAACCTTCTTGTCGAAGGATTCAGCCAGTAGGCTCTGTCTTTCCATGATCCTCCTTTATATACTCTTGCATTATCATTAATGAGAGTTACAAAATCAGGGGTTGGTTTGCCGGCTGAGTTACGACTCTGCGCATACATTTTTAATGAAGCGTCTTTATTATCAAGAGCATCATTTTTCCAATCCTCAGGATTTCCAATAACAGATTTATAATCGCCATCCCTGTAATTTCTGTAATCGCCTTTCTGATAATTATATCTATTTGACACATCAACAGGTTTAACAGTGTCAACATTAAGTCTTCCTAAGTTGCCTTTGGGAACAGCCAGACCGTCATTATCGCGGCGAAGGTCAGTATAAACGTTTCCCCTGAAGGGGTTGAATTCATCAACATCATCAGAAGTAAGCGGACGGTAAACATCCTGAACCCACTCATTTACATTACCTGCCATACAATAGAGACCATAGTCATTAGGCCAATAGGATTTAACTTCGCTGGTAATGCTGGCATTATCGTTAAGGTTGCCTGCAACTCCCATCATATCGCCTCTGCCACGCACAAAGTTAGCCATCATTTCACCGCGGTACCTTGGTATGGAATTTCTTACATTTTTCCCATCCCATGGGTATACTCTTCTTTCATAAATCCTTTCTTGAACTGTATTGCCTGCTAGTGCATAAGCTGCAAATTCCCATTCTGCCTCAGTTGGCAGACGGTAACTTGGAAGAAGCAAACCATCTTCAAAGCTTGTTCTTCTTTCAGTCTGATCAGGATTAAGACTCTTCCGTAATTTATTTGTAACCCCATCGTATTGACGGGCGAGATAAGCTTCAGTATTGAAATTATTCTGATTTGCCTGTTCAGGATCTGGACTTAGTTCTCCAAAGTCAATAAGAATCTGTTCATTGACCCTGTCACTTCTCCAGACACAATAATCATTTGCCTTCAGCCAGCTAACACCAACGACAGGGTAATTATTATAGGAAGGGTGCCGGAAATAATACTGGACATAAGGATCGTTGAAACCCATAGGGCTTCTCCATACTAAAGTATCGGGAAGGGCATTTCTATAGACTTGTCGATATTCGGTATAAACACGCCTCAGCCAATACAGATATTCACGGTAATCAACGTTTTTAATTTCTGTTTCATCCATATAAAATGAAGAAACAGTGACTGTTCTTGGCTTGTTATTCCAGTCAAAGAAAACGTCCTGCGATATCTGCCCCATAGTAAAACGTCCTCCTTCTATGAGAACAAGGCCCGGACCTGTCTCTTGTTCGGCACCAAGAGTAACTTCAAATCCACCATTATCTGGATTGTTGTATTTCCAGCCTGTTGTGGAAGAAGTATTAGCTTCCCCTTTCTTTTTAAATAAACTGCACGATACCAGAAAAAGCAATGCTAATAATATAAACGGTAAGGCTCTGAATTTATACATAACTCGTTTAGTTTTATGGCTTTTAATGAATATTCAAATATAATAATTTTTATAAAAACTAATCTTTCAAACATCAAATATAACTACAATTTAGGAAAATTTATTGTTTTGACAGTTTTTCTTTTATCAACATTATTTAAACGAAGAGCTATCCCTGCATGATGGAGAAGAGAAAATGGAAGCAAATTTTCTTGTGATGCAATATTAAAACGATAATTATAAAAAATATTCAGGCTGCTTATTATTATTGAAAATCCAGTCTGAAGATCAATGTTATTCTTACTATCTGCAAGAAATATCACATTGATTGACAGAGACTTACTTTCCAGAACTGATCCAGCACCAGCAGAAAAAAATCCTTCCTTTATTTCAAGTTTTGCCAACGGACGTATTTTCAGGTTCTTACCTCTGCTCAGGTTAAAGTCCGCTGCGCCATGAATAAAAAGGAGCCTCTGCAGTTTTTGATTCGAATAACCTGAATCATCGAGATTCGGCTCAGCAAGATGAGCGACAGAAATCCCACCAAAAAATTTCCCTGTCATGAAAAGAAATCCGGTTGCAAGATCGAAAACCGTTCGCCCCCTGGAAGATAATGCTTCCTCCGTTGGTATAACAACCCCGGCCATCGGATCAATCTGATCCGGAAGAATTGCTCCCGAGAGATTGAATCCCCTGTGATAAAAGGAGGCAGAAAGACCTGCACTTATATACAGATCACGACTTGCCTTAAAATAATAAGAATAAGAGAGGCCGCCTTTCAGATCATTAATTATTCCACCCAGATAATCATTCGAAAGATAAATTCCGGCACCTCCATGTAAAGAAGGAAAATAGCCATCATAAGATAAGCTTACTGAATGCAGGTTATAATTATTACCCGGATAAAAATTCAAATATGACAGCCTCAGGAACCCATCTCCTTCACTCCCAGTGACCGAAGGATTATTTATCACTGTCAGCTGATAATTTAAACCAGCTCCTGAATCCTGACTGTATAATTTTAAAGGCAGGAACAAGAAGACAACCAGCAACCTCAGGAGAGATTTTATCATATCAGTAATTTCTGCAATATCAACGCAGTGAAAACGTTATTATTTTAAACTTAACCTGGTCACAAAAAAACAAAATTAACTGGTAAACAGAAACACATTTCTATCTTTGTCCGGAAAGATGGTCAGATTATTTCAAATATCATCACTTTTATTTCTATTAATACAGTATAGTCTTTGTGCTCAAACAGTCAAAGATACTTATTCATCATCATCAGTACTCTCCTCAGGTCAGTGGTTTAAAATTGCCGTTCTCAAGGATGGTATTTACCGGATCGAATATTCAAAACTTAAACAAATCGGTCTGCTGAATCCATCTAATCCCAAAATTTATGCAAACAATTTTGGTCAGCTGTCATATTATAATGATGACCTGAAACCTGATGACCTGAATGAAGTTGCATTATTTAAAGAAACAGGAATTGACGGGATTTTCAATGAGGGAGATTACCTTTATTTTTTCGGCCAGGGAACAGGCAGATGGAAATATAATAATTCCACCGGGGAATACGATTTCAAACAGCATAATTATTCTGATACAGCATTTTATTTTCTCACCTCAGGATCGACTGAGGGCAAAAAAGTGATGTATGCTGAAAAGATAACCGGATCGCCAAACTATTATTCATCCGAATCCGATGCTCTGTTTATTCATGAAGTTGATAACGAAAACCTGATTAAATCAGGGAGGGAATGGTACCAGACAGTTCCACTGACAAGTGGAATCACAGTTAACCCCGGATTTACTAATCTTCTTACAACAGAGAAAATCAGGTACACAATAAGGGTGCTTGCAAGAGCTCCGGTTAATACTCTATTCAAGTTTTACGAAGGGACGACAATTCATCAAAGTATTCAGGTAGAGAGCGTTAATATGCTTAATTATACAGGAACTTATGCTCAGATCGCTGATTCATCCGGATCTGTTTTCCCTCTTTCGTCATCTCCTACATTCGCAGTTAAGTACTTCAATAATGGTGAAGCAAGTGCCAAAGGATGGCTGGATTTCGTGAAGCTGCAGGGAAGAAAAAGTAATTATTTTGATGGAACCACTTCATTTTTCTCAGATGCCAGATCTGCAGGTGCCGGACGAATGACTGAATTTACAATTAACAGTCCATCCGGTAATCCGGAATTATGGGATATAACTAATCCCATTTATCCGAAAAGAATTCAATATAGCAAAACTGGCAATAACATTACCTTCAAGGCTGCCACAGATACTCTTAAATCATATATCATTTTTGTTGATGCAGGTACTCTTTCTCCATTTATTAAAACAACTCCTTTGCCAAACCAGAATTTGCACAGCTCAGAACCTGCAGATATGATTATTGTGACACATCCCTTATTCAGAAAATATGCTGAAGAACTGGCTGATATGCATCTTGCCAGCAGCGGCCTTATTTCCCGGATAGTAACACCTGAAGAGATTTATAATGAGTTTTCCGGTGGAACTGCAGACATAGCTGCAATAAGGAACTTTGTCAGGATGAAGTATATAAACCAATCCGGAACACTACATCCGCTTAAGTATCTGTTATTGTTCGGCGATGGTTCTTATGAAAACAGAACTTTGCCTCCAAATAATCCGAATTTTATACCGACTTACCAGTCTCAGATTTCAAATGTTGTTGTATCTTCCTTTACATCCGACGATTTTTATGGTCTGCTGGATGATGGCGAGGGAGAAGCAGATGGAACAGAAGATATCGGGATCGGAAGGCTTCCGGTTACAGATACAACTGAGGCCGGGATACTGGTCAGGAAAATTACCAGGTATCTTAGCCCTTCAAATACAGGCAGCTGGAAAAACATAATCTGTATAACAGCTGACGATGAAGATGGAAATGCTCATATGTTTGATGCTGAAGGACTTGCATCATTATTAAAAGACAGCGTCCCATTGTTCAATATTGACAAAATCTATCTTGATGCCTTCAAACAGGTAACTTCTGCAAATGGACAGACATATCCCGATGTTGTAACAGCAATAAATAATCGTATCAACTCAGGATGTCTTATCTTTAATTATATAGGTCATGGCAGTGAAAACGGACTTGCCCATGAGAGGGTTGTAAAGAATGAAGATATTAACTCATGGAAAAACGGAGCAAAGCTTCCCCTTTTTATTACAGCTACATGCGAATTCAGCAGGTTCGATGATATTGATTTAAATATTATTACCAGGGAGATGGTTGAAAAGACTTCTTCCGGTGAAAAAGTCCTTCTGAATGAAAATGGCGGTGGAATAGCATTAATGTCGACAACCCGGGTTGTTTATTCAGCACCCAACTATTTCCTTAACAGGAATATATATGATGCTGCATTTGATCGTGACACATCGGGCAACGTTTTGCGGCTCGGAGATATTATTAGAATCGCAAAAAACAATTCTGGAAACAGTCCAAATAAAAGGAACTTTTCCCTGCTTGGCGATCCGGCAATAAGACTTGCCTCTCCATGGCATGGTCAGGTAATTACTGATTCAATTAATCATGTTTCTGTTACAAGTAATCCTGACAGCCTTAAAGCTCTGACAAATGTCACTATCTCCGGGCATATCGAGAATAATAAGGGAGCGACACTTAATAATTTCAACGGAATTGTTTCGCCTATTGTTTATGACAAGGCATCAAGTATTAAAACCCTGGCAAATGACGGCGGACAAACGATGAAATTTGACCTCATAAATAATGTCATTTTCAGTGGAAAAACGACGGCCGTAAATGGAAAATTTAATTTTACTTTTATTGTACCCAGAGATATAGATTATTCTTACGGCAATGGAAAGATAAGCTACTATGCAAATGATAATGAACAAGATATGGGCGGATATTTTTCGGATATAATTGTAGGCGGATTCGCGAATTCAAACGTGACTGATTCAGTAGGTCCCTTAATTCGTTTGTTTATGAATGATACACTTTTCAGAAGCGGGGGGCTGACTGATAATAATCCACGGATGCTTGCAATAATTGAAGATAAAGGAGGTATTAATACAACCGGCTCGGGTATTGGACATGATCTTGTTGCATATCTCGATAATGACCATAACAATTCATTCGTACTCAATAATTATTTTGAAAACGATTTCGATAATTATATGAAAGGAAGAATTACTTATGATCTCTCAGATCTGGCCAGTGGAAATCATTCTCTGACATTAAAAGCCTGGGATAATTTCAACAACTCTTCAGAGCAATCTATTCTCTTCGTTGTTGAAACAAATGGGAAATTTGTCCTGAAAAACCTTTTCAACTATCCTAATCCAGTCCTTGACGAAACAAAGATAACCGCTGAACATAACAGACCTGATGAGCAATTAGTAATCACAATAAGCATATTCGATATGAGCGGCAGGATTATCAAAATCATAAGAACCTCAGAATATTCTGCCGGATATCAGCTTTCTCCGGTAATCTGGGATGGCAATAGCGACGGAGGGAAGAGAGTTACAAGAGGTATCTACCCATACAAAGTCTCAGTCCGGACAGAAAACGGAGAAACAGCTATAGGTTCAGGACGCATGATCATTTTATAACAGCAGCACAATAACTCAGGTAAAAAAATGTTTTATATTTGCACTTTTACAGAATGACAGGAATCAGAATGAAGAAAAGGATATTTGCACTTATTTTACTAATAGTTTTGCTTTCCGCTAATTCAAAATTATTTTGTCAGGATAATAATCCTATAACTACAGTTGTTCCATGGTTAACTATTGCTCCTGATTCAAGAGCCGGTGCACTGGGTGATGCCGGTGTTGCTACTTCCCCCGATGTGTACAGTATGCACTGGAATCCTGCCAAATTTGCATTTATAGATGGTAAAGCTGGCATCGGTATATCTTATATACCATGGTTAAGATCTCTGATTCCCGATATAAATCTTGCATTCCTGTCAGGTTATTACAGATTTGATAAGAAACAGGTCATCAGCGCAAGCCTGATGTATTCTTCATATGGCAAAGTTGATTTTACTGATAATGATGGAAATCCACAACTTACAGTTAATCCAAATGAATGGGCATTTGATTTAGGATATTCAAGGTTGTTTTCAAAAAGCTTTTCCGGAGGAATTGCTTTCAGGTTTATTTATTCGAACCTTACTTTTCGTTACCCTGCAGCTGGAGAAAGTACAAAACCAGGTCTTTCTATTGCTGCCGATGTTTCAGGATATTATCATAAAGATCTAAGATTGCGTAATAAAAATGCCGTATTTGGATTAGGTTTTAACTTTTCCAATATCGGATCAAAAATGAGCTATACAGATTCCCGGTCAAATTCTGAATTCATACCAATGAACTTGCGGCTCGGAACCTCATTCACATATGATTTCGACAATTACAATAAACTGACTTTATGCGTTGATCTAAATAAGCTTCTGGTTCCCACTCCTCCAATCTATTATATGAAAGGTGAGGTAAACGAATACGGCGATACAGTTAAAGTATCCGGAAGTGAAATCAAATCAGGAAAAGACCCAAATGTATCAGTCCCTGTTGCCATTTTCAGATCATTCTTCGATGCCCCCGACGGATTCAAGGAAGAAATGCGGGAAATAACCTCTTCTTATGGACTGGAATACTGGTATAATAATCTCTTTGCACTTAGAGCCGGATATTTTCACGAAAACGCTTACAAGGGTAACCGGAAATATTTCACAGTTGGAGCCGGATTCAGATTAAGGGGATTCACTCTTGATTTTTCGTATCTGATGCCTGTGGTTCAGAATCAACCTCTTGCGCGTACTTTGCGTTTCTCACTGTCGTTCGATATGAGTTCTTTCAGGAACATAAATAAATCGCGTACATGAATCTGAAAATAGGCCAGGGTATTGATTTTCACCGGCTTGAAAAAGGATTAAGATTATTCATTGGAGGCATCCCGATACCCTCAGATAAAGGCTGTATTGCACATTCTGACGGAGATGTTCTTCTGCATGCTATATGTGATGCAATTCTTGGAGCTGCAGGATTAGGAGATATAGGAACCCACTTCCCTGATTTAAGTCCGGAGTATAAAAATATAGATAGCAAATTTTTGCTTAAACAGTCATTTGAGCTGGTAAATAAAAATGGATTCAATGTCGTGAATATAGATAGTACAGTCTGCCTTGAAAAGCCTAAAATCGCTCCTTATATTCCGGAGATGAGATCAGTTATCTCGGCAATCCTCAGGACAACACCTGAAAATATTTCTATTAAAGCCACTACTACCGAAAAAATGGGATTTATCGGCAAAGAGAAAGGGATAGCAGCGATGGCAGTTGCCTTAATATCAAAGTGAAGAATTTATCCGTCGTAGTTACAAACTACACCGAGCCAAAAAATGTGAATTAATTGCTGAGCGTAGTTTTTAGCTACGCTCATTTTTAGATCCTAATACCTTGTCAATAAGCTTATTATCAGCTATATATGGAATCGTAACTTTCAGTCCTGGAATTCTTTCCATTTCTCTTTTAAGAGTGTATAAAGCTCCTTCATTTCGTGCCCAGCTCCTCCGTGCAATACCGTTATTCACATCCCAGTGAAGCATCATTTTAAGCTTTTTGGAGGTATCTCTGGTTCCATCCAGAACCATCCCGAAACCACCATTGATGACTTCACCCCATCCAACGCCGCCACCATTATGAAGCGACACCCATGTGGCCCCGCGGAATGAATCACCTATGACATTATGCACAGCCATATCGGCTGTAAATTTTGATACGACATAAAAATATGAAGTCTCACTGTATGGAGAATCTGTGCCAGAAACATCATGGTGATCTAATCCAATCACGACAGGAGCCTTTATTTTTCCACCCGCAACAGCTTTGTTGAAAGCATCAGCCAGTGCTATCCTTCCTTCAGCATCGGCATAAAGAATCCTTGCCTGAGATCCCACAACCAGCCTGTTTCTGCCTGCTTCTTTTATCCAGTGAATATTATCAGCCATTTGCTGCCTGATCTGTTCAGGAGAATTTTTAATCAGATGTTCAAGGACTTTAATGGCAATTTTGTCGGTAGTTACGAGATCAGCCGGATCGTTAGAACAGCATATCCACCGGAATGGACCAAATCCGTAATCGAAACAGAGCGGGCCCATAATATCCTGAACATAAGAAGGATACCTGAAT
>JAPLEC010000110.1 GCA_026391515.1 Bacteroidia bacterium
AAAAAAGCAGCAAGTCATTACCTTAGTTTCAAGAGGAGATGTTGAACTAACCAAGAAAAACTTTGACGTTGCAATATCAAATTATCAAGAGGCATTGAAATTGCAGCCAGGTGATTTCAACATCAATAGAAAACTCGAAGAAGCAAGAGCTCAAAAACAAAAGATTCTGAGCTCTGCTATGTCAACTGCAGCTCAAAAAACTCAAATAAGTTCAAAAGTAATTGCAGAGCAACATTTAGCTCAAGCAATTAACCTCGTAAAACAAGGTAAAGATAAGTATGATGAAGCAATAAGGATCTTACAAAAAGCAGGTGAGCTAGATCCTTCAAATATTAGGATTTGGTTCAACTTAGGAGTTATTTTTCACAATTTGAAAAGATATGAAGAGGCTATTACATGTTACAAAAAAGCTCTTCAAATAAATCCGAATGATAACAATGTCAATAGAAATATTGGCATAGCCTACATATTTGTAAACAATCTTGAAGATGCAAGAAAACATCTTGAACTTGCCTTAAAAGCAAATCTCCAAGATCAAGAAGCTCGCGATAATCTCGCAGCAATCTACGATATCATGGGAGACTCTTTAAAAAAAGAGGCTCAGCAAATACGTGAAGGAAAAGATCCCATTGAAAAATCTACTGCCCAAATTCCATCTCAACCTAAGTAAGGCACTCAAAGTAATCCAGTCAGAAAGGAGGTGAATATTTTTTAACATTTAATAAATTCACCAAATAAGGAGGTGATGAAATAAGGAGGTGATGATTTTCTATAATGGCTAGAAACCAAAACTGGCGCTAAGGTGTTAAGGTAATTAAACTGTTAACAAAATCCAAAAATAGGAGGAATAAAACTATGTTTAAGAAAATTCTGGTATTAGTAGCATTATTGGCTCTGATCGCGGCTCCAGCCATGGCACTCGACGTTATCTGGGGTGGAGGTGGTACACATTCGTACTCTTCTGTTAGCTCTGGAAGCGGGGCAGCTATCGCAGGTATCTCGGGTAGTTATGCCACGAACACATCATATGGCGTTGCCGGAGTGACCTGGGGTGGACCTCAGATTACCTTCGTTTCAGAAAGTGATAGCACTGGTGGTACTCTTACAGGCGCACTGGGACTTGCAGGTGCAGGTGCTCATCAGAATGGATTTGCTAGCGCAGGTGCAGGTGGCCACTTCTTTCATGTTGGTCCCTGATCATCACCATGATCCATCATGATCGTGAAGTTGGGAGGATCTTTTTTCTTTGGGGTTCTCCCAACTTTTTTTCTTTGTTTATTTTTTTTCAAAAAATTCAAAAAAAGGAGGTTTAACTTATGTCAAAATTGAAATCCCTACTCCTCATTCTTTGCTTGTTGATATTTCCAACATTCGCATTTGCCGGTGGTGTTGATGTTGATGCTTCAGCTTTAGCAGCATCTCAATCACAAGCAGGAGCTTCAGCAGGTGCATACGCTTCAGGAGGTACAGGAATTGGAGTCGGTGTTGGTGGTACAGGTGGCCAAGGTGGTAATGCTCAGCTTGATGGTAGCATAAGTGCTAAGACAGGTGACATAAGTTCAAATATTATTCTGCAACAAAAATTCGAAGGAACCACAATACCTCGAGAACACATTCAAGCCCCTGGATTAGCAATGCCTGGAGTTATGAACAACTTTGGCCCATTTACAGATACCAACTGGAACATCTTTCCTATTGGTGCTGGTAAGACCATGTTCACAAGATCAGAAGCCGAAGTATTGTTAGGAAAAGGCAAGGGCATTGAATCAAGGTCCAAGATCTTTGCAGCAAAGAACAAAACCGATAAAATTGTGATTGCCCAACTTAAAGATGGTAAGGTCCCTGAAGAACTCAAGAAAGGTGTTGTTGTTGGCAATATCAATGTTAGAAGCAAGAATAGTGACAATGACACCAATGAATGTTTGGGCAAAGCCCTATTGGATGCTATGGATTCTGGTGCAACAGTTCTCCTTCTTCTAAGAAATGGCGCATCTTTAGACAACAAAGCATCGAGTTTGGGTTTTGGAATCTCAAATGGACTTTCTATTATTGGTGGTGGAGCTGGAAAGGTTGCTGATGCAGTTACCACTGGATCCGGCTACACAACTGCAAAAGTTGGCCAAAGGTTCTTTCCTTATGTACATGCCGTCGCAATCAAAGATGGAGTCCCAATACCAACCGAACCCATCAAACCAGATATCGGTATCAAACCTCAGTCAAAACTCCTCGAAAAGCAGGAAAGAGAACAAACTACAGTGCGTTGATCTGTATAGGATGCTGCTTTCATCATCACCTTCTTTCTGAACAGAGACCCTCAAAACGATGTTAGCAGCATCCTTTTTTTCTCGAAATTATAATTACCACTAATAAGTAGACATTAAATAGATAAAAATAACAATCAACAACATAAAACCTAAAAGCGAAAAACCTACAAATCTCAAAAATGGAGGTGTTATGAAAAAAATTTATTGTTCTCTCTTGTATTTCAAAATCTTATTTAAACTTTCAATTCTCAAGTATCCATTGATTTACTATTTCTATATTCGTTTCATCAATTAAAAAAAGAAAGGAGTGATGATTTCTAAAAATTCAATCAAGAAAGGAGGTAATAGTCGATGAGACTAAGGGTTTTGTTAGTTTTGTTTTTGTTGACATGGAGTGTGGTGGCCTGGGCT
The DNA here is from genome assembly GCA_026391515.1 of Bacteroidia bacterium. Lineage (GTDB taxonomy): Bacteria > Bacteroidota > Bacteroidia > Bacteroidales > VadinHA17 > LD21. The sequence goes on from JAPLEC010000110.1 coordinate 2,676, forward strand.
CAAAAGGACGTGGAGATTGAGGGTTTAGTTATTGATCAAACCAGAACCAGAATCGGCCACGATTTTTACAGGGAATTTGTTACTTTCTGGGAATCAGCTGCCCCCAGCGATGTTAAGGGTTATAATATAACTATTTTTGAAATGAGCAGTCCTCTGTGGGGTAGTAATATTAAGATTGAGGTCAATATGGTTGCAGTCCATAGAGTTATTCTTAGACCAAGGACTGAGGACGTCAAAGAGACTGCAAAGAAGGGAGTCTTGGCAGTAAGGGAATATCTTGTCTCTCAGGAAGTCTCCGAGAAATTCTTGAAAGGAGGCGATCTATTGGATCTGTCGGGTGATGGGGTGTTCTAAATACAAATTTAACTGAAAAGGAGGTAAGTAAAATGAAGAAGTGGTTAATCTATTCTTTGTGTTTGGTTTTCTTTTTGATTGGTGTGAAGGTGGCTGTGGCTACAGAGTTGATTTATACGCCAGTTAATCCAGCTTTTGGCGGCAGTCCGCTCAATGGTCAGTATTTGCTTAACCAAGCTACAGCTCAGGATAAGTTCAAGGACAAAAGCCTTGCTTTTCCTCAACAGACCTTTAAGGAACGACTTGAGAACATGCTTCTTTCTGCAATGGCTGCTAAGATAGCAGGGGATATCTTTGGTGAGGAAGGATTAACTCCTGGTACTTATACCATCGGTTCCTATGTTATTAATGTGACAACTAATGGTCAGAAGATAGCAATTAATATAGTCGGTCCTGATGGTCAGACGACGATAGAAATTCCATACTTTTAATGGAAGAAAGGAGTAATTGTGATGAAATTAGTATCATTGATGATGATTTTAGTTATGTTGGCTTTAACTGGGTGTGCTGCAAGTTTAGCATCTTTGGGGACCTCAAAGGCTACTATGGGGTACACCACAGCTATTCACAAGGAGTTGATTTCCTTGCCCCCGCCTGAGACAAAGATAGTCGTGGCTGTTTATAAATTTGGAGATCAGACCGGGCAGTACAAATCCAATAGCACGGCCACGACATTTTCGACTGCTGTTTCTCAGGGTAATACGTCAGTTTTGATTAAAGCACTTGAGGATTCTGGTTGGTTTGTTGCAATAGAAAGGGAAGCCCTGGCAAACCTACTGACTGAAAGAAAAATTATTCGGTCGACCAGAGAGAATTATCAGCAGGAGATAAAGGAGCAGAAAAAAGAAGCTCCACCTTTACCTTCGCTGCCACCTCTGTTGTATGCGGCAGTTATGTTGGAGGGAGGTATTATTTCCTACGATACTAATTTAGTGACAGGTGGACTCGGGGTCAGATACTTTGGTGTAGGTGGCTCAGCAGCAGTAAGACTGGATCAAATGAGCATTTACCTAAGAGCTGTATCTACTCTGAATGGTGCGGTTCTTAAATCTGTTTCGACAACCAAGTCTATCCTTTCCAGAGAAGCGGATCTTGGTCTCTACAGATTTGTCAGGTTTAAGAGACTGCTGGAGGCTGAGGCAGGCTTCTCAACGAATGAGCCTTCACAGATGTGTGTGCAGGAGGCGATCGAAAAGGCAGTTCATGATTTGATTATTGAGGGAGTGGTTGCTAAGTTATGGAACTTGAAAAATCCAGATGATATGAAGCATCCTCTGATTCAGAACTACCTTAAGGAAAAGCAAGATGTGGAGGTCAAGGTTAAAGTGGATAAGGAAGGGAATTTGGTGGTAAAGAATCCTTCTTCGGAAGAAGTTAAATATGTTAAGGAAGGTTGGAAGAAATCTGAATAAAAAGGATGAGTATTCTTCGATAAGGATTCAATCGTAGACAAAGATGTTGGAAAAACGATTTAACAAAATCCAAAAAAAGAAAAGGAGAAAAAGCTATGTTTAAAAGACTCTCATTTTTAGCAATGATTGTGATGATTGCTTTTGCAATACCAGCTTTGGCTGGTACTAACGTGGGTAATGTTAACCAAACTGGCGATCTCAATGTGGCTACTATTGATCAAGTTGGTTCAAGCGATGTAGCGAACATTACTCAGTATGGGACGAACCGGGCTGACATTGATCAAACCGGGAACAGCAACCAGGCCACAATTGTTCAGGGCGCACCTGGAAACCATGTTTACAACCTTTATGAACCCAGCTATCACCCTGCTGGTGATTGGGCTATGGGAGCCTACATTAAGCAAAATGGAAACTCCAATACCGCAAGTATCATTGAGAGGGCAAGTGATACCTATGCCCATATTTACCAAACTGGGAATCGTAACATAGGTTCTCAAGACATTGGTACTTACGAAAGTAAAGCCAATTATATAACTTTCAGTCCACATCGGGGAGTGCTAATTGACCAGATTGGCAGTGACAACCAGGCCTACCAGACAACGGTGGCCAGCTTTGGCTGTTATGGCATTGACAATATGCAAATTCTCCAACAGGGCAATTGGAACTACGCCAATCAATACAGTCAAGGCGGAATGGCCAGCGTGATGGAGATTTTCCAAACTGGAAACTCGAACAATTCTGTGCAATATCAGGATGGAAGATTCAGTAGAGCTCATGCTGGTATAACTGGGAGCAGCAATATTACCAATCAGTATCAGTTGTATACTGTCTGGTCTGTATCTGGAGTTAACAGTGCT
>JAPLEC010000210.1 GCA_026391515.1 Bacteroidia bacterium
CTCTGATAACGGCTGTTCGCCGGCAGCCGGAACAAAAGAGCTTGAGAAACTCGGACATTTCCCAAGTGCCCAATTCAGGGGCTACAAGGCGGATCTGTACGAGGGCGGTCATCGTGAACCTTTGATAATAAGCTGGCCGAAAAAGATAAAAAGGGAATTTATTGGCAATCAATTGATCAGCCTTACTGATCTAATGGCAACTTTTGCGGAACTGACAGGATTTAAGCTTTCTGATAACCAGGCAGAAGACAGTTTCAGCTTCTTCCCGTTGCTTTTAAATCCATCTTCTGCCTTTATGGGAAGGGAAGCGATGGTCCAGCATTCATATTACGGGAATTTTGCCATACGTAAAGGTGATTGGAAACTTTTACTTACACCATATTCCGGGGGTTGGAGTTTCCCTCAGCAAGGTATCGATGATGGCAAGATCAAATCACTTCCTAAATTCCAGTTATACAACCTGAAAAACGATCCTGGCGAAAGAAACAATCTGTACAATAATCACCGGAGTAAAGCAAAGCAATTAAAAAAATTGATGATCAGGTATATCAAAGATGGAAGGAGTACTCCGGGGAAAATACAGAAGAATGATGGGCAGATTAATTATGAATTTTAAAATTTTACTTGTAAGTATATCCAGGAACAGGCTTTCTTGTCGCACCAGGATTATGCTTATCTGTCTGATTCTTTCTGATTTGCTTGGACTCTTTTCCCAGGGAGATCCCGTATATCTTGCCCTTAATCCGGCTAGTCAGAATGTATCCCTTGATTCAAAGAATTACTGCGAAATAAGAAACGGATTACTAAATAGTTATTTCAGCTTTACACATAAAAAAACAGGGAGGGTCGCTTTCATGGGGGGATCGATTACACAGAATGCCGGTTGGCGCGATATGATCTGCCAGTATCTGAAGAAACGGTTTCCTGGAACAAAATTTGAATTTATTAATGCCGGAATAAGCTCCACTGGAAGCACACCCGGAGCATTTAGGTTCAAATCAGACGTGCTGGATAAAGGAGAGATTGACCTGCTGTTTGAGGAAGCAGCAGTGAATGACCGGACAAATATGTTTGATTCAACTGCCTGCATTCGGGGGATGGAAGGAATTGTTTCACATGCGCGCAGAGCAAATCCTTTTATGGATATTGTCATAATGTATTTCGTTGATCCCGAAAAAATGAAAGATTATAACAATGGAATAATACCGTATGAAATAAAGGCACATGATAAAGTTGCAGAAAAATATAAGATCCCTTCAGTAAATCTTGCAAAAGAGGTAACCGACCGCATTAATAATCATGAATTTACATGGGAAAAGGACTTTGTCGACCTGCATCCCTCTGATTTTGGACAGAAGCTTTATTATAATTCCATCCGTATACTCCTCGAAAGCTGTTGGAAACAGGCAGAAAAAAAGTCTGAAAGGGTCCCGTATCAACTACTAGAAATGATTGATAAATTCAGTTATATCAACGGAGAATATGTGAATATCAAAAATGCAAAACCTGACCATGACTGGACATTTATGGAAAACTGGTCTCCGGCAAATTCACTAGTAAAACATAGAATGTGCGTGAATGTACCAGTCCTTTTTTCAAGCAAACCGGGAGCAGAATTTGGTTTAAGTTTTAAAGGGAAAGCTATTGGAATTTGCGCAGTTACAGGTCCTGATGCCGGCATAATAGAGTATAGCATTGACGGAAAATATTCAGGCACTGTCGACTTATACACTCAATGGAGCAGTCAGTACGATCTTCCCTGGTTTGTGATTTTTGAGGATGAACTTTCAAAATCAGATCACTTTCTGAAATTGAAAATTTCGGATAATAAAAATATGCAAAGCGAAGGTAACGCATGCTACATATTAAAATTTCTTGTTAACCGGTAATTTATCTTTTAAATTGAGTTAATGACGTGAGCAATTAAATAAAAGAAGGATATAAACTATTTGTATGATTTTAAAAAAGACAAGTTTGATGCTTTTAGGTTTTTGCCTGATCCTGTATTGTGCAGATAGTCAAAGTAAATTTTCCTTAGAACCATCAGGATCTGATGTACAAAAGCCTGACATGGCAGTTAAATCAGATACATCAAAGCACTCGATGCAATGGTGGCGTGATGCCAGATTCGGAATGTTCATCCATTGGGGCGTCTTTTCTGTACCTGCGGGCTACTACAACGGCAAGTCCGTCCATGGTGATTTCTGCGACTACAGCGAATGGATAATGTACAATGCAAAAATTCCCATGGCTATTTATCAGGTGTTCGCAAAGCAATTTAACCCGGTAAAATTTGATGCTGATGCCTGGGTGAAAATTGCGAAAGACGCGGGGATGAAATACATTATCATCACAACCAAACATCACGATGGGTTCGCAATGTTTTGTTCGAAAGTTAGCAAATGGAACATTTGCGATGCATCACCTTTTGGGCGCGATCCTTTGAAGGAACTAACCGCAGCTTGTAACAAGTACGGAATCAAACTGGGATTTTATTATTCTCAGGCGCAGGATTGGAACAATGGAGGTTCTGTATGGGGCAGCTGGGACGGCGTCACTGCCTGGGCTGGTAAAAAATGGGACAAGGCGCAGGAGCGTAGCATGGATGATTACATTGATCGGACTGCAGTGCCACAGGTACGAGAGCTTCTGACCAATTACGGCGATAATATTCCGGCAATCATCTGGTGGGACACACCTTTTGACATGAACAGGGAGCGGGCGGAAAAACTTAACCGGGTTGTCCAAGAACTGAAACCCGGCATCATAATGAATAACAGATTGGGAGGCGGTTTTAAAGGCGATACTGAGACTCCTGAGCAGTATATCCCGCCAAAGGGTTATCCTGGCTCAGATTGGGAAACTTGCATGACCATGAATGACTCCTGGGGTTACAAACGAGATGATAATAACTGGAAATCAACTGAAACACTTATCCGTAACCTTTGCGATATTGCCAGCAAAGGGGGTAATTACCTGCTCAATGTCGGACCAACCAGCGAAGGCCTGATTCCACAGCCGAGCCTTGAACGGTTAGCCGAAATCGGCAAATGGATGCGTGTCAATGGTGAAGCCATTTACGGCAGCGGTCCAACGCCATTTGGTAACGAAGCAGGAAGATTCAGCTCCACGGAAAAAGAGAGCAATGGTCAACCAAAATTCATTCCGGCCTGGGACTGGCGATGCACTGCCAAACCGGGGAAAATTTACCTCCTGATTTTTCAGTGGCCAAAAAACCAAAAATTTGAACTAGCTAGTTTTCACGGAAAAATCACCAAAGCCTATTTACTTACTAATCACAAAGACTTGAAAACTGAACAGACCGCAGCTGGGGTCACTGTTTCCCTGCCGGCACAGGCACCTGATAAGTTCGCTTCTGTTGTTTGCCTGGAGGTTGTCGACAAGGCCGCCAAAGAAAAATAATGCTTGACAATCGATAATTGGATCAAATTTTTTTATGATGATGTTAAGAAAAACAAAATTAACGCTGGCATGTTTGGGATTGTTCTTATGCAGTAACTATGCTCAGACTGTTTCTTCATTCGAACAGTTCTGGGCTGATGCTCAAAACCCTGACATGGCATCTAAATCCGAAGAGTCAAAGCACCGTATAAAATGGTGGCGTAATGCAAGATTCGGGATGTTCATACACTGGGATCCTTCAAGCCTTGCAGCAAGCGAAATCAGTTGGAGTAAACAATTTTATGACGATGATGGCGAGAATATGTGGGATAATCCTCGTCCCAGTCCTGAACTTTATAATATCCATGAACATCAGTTTTGGCTCAACTGGTTTAAACCACCAGTTCCGCGGAATGTTTATGACAATCTTTACAAGTCTTTCTATCCTGGTATGTTCAATGCTGACACAATTGTGGACATTGCAAAAAAAGCAGGGATGAAATACATCATCCAGATCACCAAGCATCATAATGGGTTCTGCATGTGGGATTCAGAATTCACAGATTATGATATTATGTCCACTCCTTTCAGACGCGATATCATTGGAGAAATGGCTAGAGCCTGTGAACGTTCAGACATGAAATTCGGTATTTATTACTCGCAACGCGATTGGCATCACCCTGATTACGGCCCTGAACGAATGAATAAATACAATGAGTACATGTATAACCAGATTAAAGAATTGCTTACCAGGTACCCAAATATTTCAATCATATTTTTCGATAGTGAACAATATTATCCCTGGCAGATGTGGAATGGACGCGAATTGTTCAAGATGATACACCAACTGCGTCCGAACATCATTATTAATGACCGGTGTGGTGTCCCTGCCGATTATTCAACTCCAGAACAGAAAATTGGTCAATTCAATAAAAAGCGAAGTTGGGAATCCTGCATGACCCTTACAGGTTTCTGGTCGTGGCATGGATTTCAGACGCCGATCATCAGTTATGAAACCTGCCTTAAATACTTGATATCGTGCGCCGGAGGTGATGGCAACCTCCTGATGAATGTTGGTCCGATGCCTACTGGACAAATCGATCCGCGTGAAGAAGACCGATTGAAAATGGTTGGAGAATGGTTAAAGATAAATGGCGAAAGTATTTATGGCACCCATGGAGGACCTTTCCTTCCTGATTCTAATTATGCAAGCACCTATAAGGATAATCAAATATATTTACATGTCTTCAGAAGACAGAATGGTACAATTGTGCTTCCTGGTATCAGGGAAAAGGTCATGGAAGTCAGGATTCTGGCAGGTCCTAAAATTTCTTTCACACAGACAGATAAGAATATTTCATTCACTCTGCCAGAAGGATATTTTAAAAATATAGTAACGGTAGTAAAACTGGACCTGGACAGACCATTGAACGAAGAACAGATTCCGATAAAATTCATGAGAATAAATTAAAAGTATTAAGTCCTATTTAGCAGTTCATGAATCTTACCTGTATACTATTAATGATTCTCCTAATTTAAAAATGTATGAAACACGTAAAACTAACAACGAAAGAAAACCTGATCCCTTTTATTTTGATTACTGCTCTCTTTTTCTTGTGGGGAATGGCGCACGGAATGCTTGATGTTTTGAACAAGCATTTTCAGAATGTACTACAAATTTCCAAATCAAAATCAGGACTCATACAATTTTCAGTATATATGGCATATTTTATCATGGCAATTCCCGCTGGCCGTTTCATGGGAAGATTTGGTTATAAAAAAGGAATTGTTTTTGGATTATTGATGTTTGCGAGTGGTGCTTACATTATTGTGCCTGCCTCCTTAATTCAATCATTCTGGCTTTTTCTAACGGGTTTATTTGTATTGGGTTGCGGATTAGCTACATTAGAAACTGCGGCTAATCCCTATACGACTAAACTTGGACCAAAGGAAACTGCAGAAAGGCGCATAAATTTCTCGCAGTCATTTAATGGCCTTGCATGGATAATTGGTCCTATCATTGGCGGGCTTTTTATACTCGGAAATGATGGAGGTGAAACTGGTAATAAACTGCATTCAATAATTATGCCTTATGCAATGATCGGAACACTGGTATTAATTATTGCACTGATTTATATGAGAACACCACTGCCTGAAATAAAGGAAGAACAATATGAGTTCGTAAATAAATATTCTGGTTCCATAGTTGCACTGCACAAACCTCTTATTAAACAAAGGCACTTTGTGTTTGCTGTCATTGCCCAGTTTTGTTATGTAGCAGCCCAGACAGGCATTTTTAGTTTCTTTGTGAATTACATTACTGATACTAAATTACAACCACATTTTGATAATAAAACTGCAGCAATGATGCTTGGCATTGGTGGCTTTGGATTATTTATGATCGGAAGGATTTCGGGTAGCTGGCTTATGCGATTTGTTAAGCCTGTAAGGATACTTGCTGTAAATGCAACCTTATGCTGCCTACTATTACCAATAGTAAGCCTGGGTATAGGTTGGATCTCAATTGTATCCCTTTTTATGATTTTCTTTTTGATGTCTATCATGTTCCCAACAATTTTTGCTTTGGGAATCAAAGATTTAGGTGAAAGAACAAAAAAGGCTTCATCATTTATAGTAATGGCAATTGTAGGTGGTGCTATCTTCCCTATGTTCATGGGATGGATAGCGGACATTTCTTCAATGGCACTAGGCTTTTTTGTCCCGATTCCGCTGTTTGCATTTATTCTTTTTTTCGCACTGAAAGGACATAAAGTCACAGTTCAATAAATCTATTTTGTAATGTTAATTACTCTGATTATTTAAGAAGATTATTTAAAAAATATACATCATTCAATAATAATATAATAAACTTTAAACAAAAGACTTATGAACAGATTGAAAGGTACATTACCAAAAGTAGGAATCAGGCCTGCTATTGACGGACGTCTTGGAGGTGTCCGCGAGTCACTCGAAAATCAGACCATGGATATGGCAAAACGTGTAGGCAAACTAATTTCTGCCGAACTTCGTCATGCTGATGGAAGTAAGGTCGAATTTGTAATTGCAGATACCTGCATCGGAGGTGTAACGGAATCCGCAATGGCGGCAGAAAAATTTGCCCATGAAGGTGTAGGAGTATCCATAACTGTTACTCCTTGTTGGTGTTATGGCAGCGAAACCATCGATATGAATCCTACCATACCGAAAGCTATCTGGGGCTTTAATGGTACAGAACGCCCTGGAGCAGTATACCTTGCTGCTGCCCTGGCCGGGCATACACAGAAGGGATTGCCTGCATTTAGCATATATGGACATGATGTTCAGGATTCATCAGACACGAGCATCCCAGATGATGTCAAAGAAAAGTTACTGAGGTTTACAAAAGCAGGTTTAGCAGTGGCAACAATGAATGGTAAATCATATCTTTCAATCGGTTCAGTATCAATGGGTATTGCTGGGTCAATTGTAGATGCTGACTTTTTCCAGACCTATCTTGGTATGAGAAATGAGTATGTGGATATGAGCGAAATTAACCGCAGGGTGAATGAAGACATATTCGATAAAGAAGAATTTACAAAGGCAATGGACTGGACCAAAGCTAATTGCACAGAGGGAGCAGATCTTAATCCAAAAATTCTGCAGCTAAGCCGTACCCGTAAAGATGAAATATGGGAATATGTGGTAAAAATGACGCTAATAATACGTGATTTGATGATTGGCAATTCAAAACTTGCAACCATGGGATTTGGTGAAGAAGCGCTCGGTCATAATGCCATTGCCTCCGGATTCCAGGGTCAACGACATTGGACTGATCATATGCCTAATGGTGATTTTGCTGAAGCAATACTAAATTCCTCTTTTGACTGGAATGGAATCCGCCAGGCTTTTGTGGTAGCCACAGAAAATGATTGCCTTAACGGAGTCGCAATGCTGTTCGGTCATCTGCTTTCAAATACGCCCCAGGTGTTTGCTGATGTTCGTACCTATTGGAGCCCAGAAGCAGTGAAACGTGTAACAGGCAAACCACTGACAGGCATAGCCACTAACGGTATGATACACCTTATCAATTCCGGATCAGCCTCTCTTGACGGAAGTGGCCAAATGACTAAAGATGGAGCACCGACTATGAAACCCTACTGGGAAATCAACGATACGGAAGTTGATAAATGCCTTAAAGCCACTACCTGGTTCCCGGCTTCAACGGGATATTTCAGAGGTGGCGGTTATTCTTCAAACTTTCTTACCAGAGGAGGCATGCCTGTTACTATGTCGCGTATTAACCTTGTGAAAGGGATTGGACCAGTATTGCAGATCGCTGAAGGATGGACAGCAGAAATCCCTAAAGATGTTCATGAGGTGCTGAATGAACGCACTGACCAGACATGGCCAACTACATGGTTTGTACCTCGTCTGACCGGTAAGGGTCCATTCAAAGATGTATATTCAGTAATGTATAATTGGGGAGCCAACCATGGTGCTTTTAGCTATGGACACATAGGACCGGACCTTATTACTCTTGCTTCTATGCTTCGTATTCCAGTTTGCTTGCATAACGTAGAAGATATGAACGTATTCAGGCCTAGCGCATGGAATTCCTTTGGCATGGATCCGGAAGGATCCGATTACAGAGCATGTCAGACATACGGGGCACTTTATAAGTAATGGAACAAAAAAAGAAATGTCTGAGATTTTTTGACTAATTCCTTTTGGAGATAATATTAATGGGGAAGGAAATATTATATTAAGTGACATAGGAGTTAACATAAAAGGTATCTTCTGCCTTTGATTCTGAAACAACCAAAATGAATTTAAATATCATCATTACAGGTTTATTACTAATTGCATCAGGAGCATTCACTGCCGGAAGCTTTGCAATCCCTTTCGGGAAAATAAAAGACTGGAAATGGGAGACATATTGGCTTGTCTACAGTTTTGGTGCGTATACATTGTTCCCTGTAATTGCCTGCCTGATCTTTGCTCCGGAATTTTCAAGAGTTTTCAAGGACATCTCCTCAGTATTATTGCTTAGGGTCTTCCTACTGGGAGCGGTATACGGAGTAGGTAATTTATCCTTTGGCTTATCATTACGCTACCTTGGAATCTCTCTTGGTTATGCATTGTCCCTGGGGTTAATGCTGGCAATAGGTACCCTAATACCTCCTCTTATGGATGGCCGGTTGAAGGTAATGATTGAAAGTTCAGGAGGTGGTTTGCTGATAATTGGGGTATTGATATCCTGTGTTGGGATTGGTCTTGCAGGCTGGGCTGGATTTCTGAAAGACAGGATAGTTTCTGATGCTGATAAAAAGAGAAGTGTGACAGAGTTCAACCTGATTAAGGGCATACTTGCTGCTCTACTTGTCGGGATCACCGGTTCAGCAATGTCACTTGGTTTAGAAGATGGAAGGGAAATTGCCCTGTTCGCTGAAAAGGCAGGAGTTGACCCCTTATTCTCTGTTTTGCCAGTGATGCTTGTTATGCTCTCCGGCACACTTATAACAACCATCATATGGTGCGTTTATCTCGGTCTAAAGAACAAATCCTTAAGTGACTACAGCCTTGTTTTTTCAGGTACCAGGCTTGGACTGAATTATCTTTTTGCTCTTCTGGCCGGATTGCTTTGGTTTAGTCAGTTTATTCTCTATGGAATGGGTAAGAGCAAAATGGGGAAATTTACATTTACCTCGTGGGGGATACTTATGGCTCTGACTATTGTTTTTGCAACTCTCTGGGGCTTGTACAGGAAAGAGTGGAAAGAAGCCTCTTTTAAAATATATATGTTGATGATTATTTCATTGATTATAATTATTGGGGCTTCCTTTTTAATAGGCATCAGTGGATCTTTATAATAATAAAAATTGTTTTTATGACGTCTCGTGAAAGAGTTCTGGCAGCTATCAGTCACAAACAACCGGACAGGGTGCCTGTTGATCTGAGTGCAACACCGAGTTCAGGTATCTCTGCCATTGCATACAGCAACCTTGTCCATCATATCGGGAAAGATAACCTGCCTGTTCTGATATATGATGTTGTTCAGCAGCTGGCACAGCCAGATGATACCATCCTTGATATGTTTGATGTCGATGTTATTGATATCGGCCGGGCTTTCAACGAAAATCTTTTTGACTGGAAGCCAACAACCTTGGCAAACGGCAATCCTGCTTATTATCCGGTATGGTTTAATCCAGTTAAACAGTATGACGGTTCATACCATACATATGATGATGATGGCGAAAGAGTTCTTTCAAAAATGCCTGTGAATGGAACCTTCTTTGACCAGACCTATTTTCCTTATGCCGACGGATACCCTCAAGATTATTCCGGACTGGATGAAGAAATGGGCAGGATAATGTGGGCACGTCACGCTCACAGCCCATGGGATCATTCACGGGAAGATGATTTCTGGGAAAAATTGCGGCAAAAAGCATTATTTCTGCGAAAGACAACGGATAAAGCTCTTATAATTGTCTGCGGTTGCAATCTTTTTGAATGGGGTACTTTCCTGAGAAGGATGGACAACTTTCTTATGGACCTTATGTGCGACAATTATAATGTTGAAAAATTGCTTGATGAACTTCTGAAGAGGCATGTGGCAACGCTTGAAAAAGTATGCAATGCTGTTGGTGATGTAGCCGATATAATCCGTTTTGGCGATGACCTGGGAATGACTACAGGACCGTTTATGTCACCGGAAATCTACAAACAGATTTTTAAATCTAGGCATAAAATCTTATGTGATTATGTGAAATCGCATAGTACTATGCATACCTTTATCCATTCCTGCGGTTCCATATCCTTACTGATGCCAGACCTGATTGATGCCGGAATTGAAATATTCAATCCCGTTCAGACAAATGCTTACAGAATGGAGCCTGAATTTCTGAAAAGGGAATTTGGGAAAGATTGTACCTTCTGGGGTGGCGGAATTGAGAATGTCGGGACACTCAATGCAAATGATCAGAAGAAGATCCGAGACCAGGTGCTTAAAAGGATGGAAATATTCTCAAAAGGAGGAGGATTTGTATTTAATACAGTACACAATATTCTTTCTGATGTACCTCCTCAGAATGTAATCACCATGTATAATGCAATTAAAGAGTTCAACAACCGGTAGTAACATATAAAGAATTATTATTCAGGATTAAAATAAAAAAATTATGAAAAGATACGGACAGATAATTGACGTAAAGCCGGAAGATTTTGAGCGATATAAAAAATATCATGCTGTAGTCTGGCCCGAAGTTCTTGATATGATAAAGAAATGCAACATCCGCAACTATACTATCTTTCATAAAGATAGTAGGCTCTTTGCCTATTTTGAATATACCGGCAAGGATTTTATAGCTGATATGGCTAAAATGGCGGAAGATCCAAAAACTCAGGAATGGTGGGCCATCATGAACCCAATGCAGAATCCTATAACCACGAGAGCTAAAGGTGAATGGTGGGCTAATATGGACGAGGTATTCCATCTGGACTGATAACTCTTTTGAATTTATTAAATCTGCTATACATTCATTTGGGAATTAAATTAAAGCAGCTATGATTTTATCCTCATAACTGCTTGATTTTCTTTGTAGCGAGAGAGGGAAATGATTCCCCGACCTCATGATTATAAAATTCTGAGCCCGTCTTATTTAGCTCATTAAAATGCTTATTTACAGCCACTACTTGACTTTGTCATTTTTTTGTTTATATTTTATTAAAAGAGAGCATTTTAGCGATAAACGAACAAGAATGTACGAAGATATAAAATGAGGGTGAGTACAAATTTACCTATGAGGAAATGCTGATCATTCGAGAATTCATTACGACTTTAGCCCAGATTGAATTTGACTGCTACAAGCAGAATCAAAGCAAGTTTACCAACTATGAATGTAATACTATACAAGAGGGTAAGTACAGACGAGCAAGCTGAAAGTGGGTTCAGTCTTCCTCATCAGGAAATGATTATGAAAAAATATTGTGAGATAAACCACCACAATATCATTGACATAATTTCTGAAGATTACTCAGCCAAGACATTTGACAGACCAGAATGGAACAAATTAATGGATTTACTTAAAAAGAATAGGGGAAAGGTAGACCTTATACTTTGCAATAGATGGGATAGATTTTCAAGAAATGAATACGATGCAAAAACCGTTATAAGAGAACTTCATAAATTAGGTGTAACGGTCAATACAGTTGAACAACCTCTTGACTTGACAAATCCCGAAAATAAATTATTGCTAAATCTCTATCTGACCTTACCTGAAATTGAGAATGACAAAATCTCAATGAGAACATCGGAAGGCTCCTGGAGGGCTAGGAATGAAGGATGTTGGACTGCTCAGGCACCAAAAGGCTATGACAATTTCAGCGATGGGAAAAAATCAACGCTCCGTTCTAATACTGAGGCTCCTTTGATGATTGAAGCCTTCAAAATGTTAGCATCAGGAACATACTCAGCCGATGAAGTAAGAAAATGGTTGAATGATAATAAGTTCAAGATCAGTAAAAATACATTTCTAAGATGCATAAGGAATCCTGTTTATATAGGAAAAATTAGGACAGGGGCATGGAAGAAAGAACCATCTCAAGATGTCATAGGGTTACATCCTCGCCTGATATCGGATGAGATTTTTTATCGCGCTAACGATGTTTTGGAGGGTCGCAAGAGGAATATGAAGTTCCATGATGATAAATCAGACCTTTACCCTTTAAAAGGATTATTAAAGTGTCCTGAACACCACAGGTCGCTAACAGCTTATGCTTGTCGCAGTCATACAGGGAAACTCCATCACTATTACCTCTGCTGTAAAGACCGGTGTACACAAAGACACAGGATTCAGGATGTCCATGAGAGCATAGAAGATATCCTATCCGATATTTCATGTTCTGCTCAGATCGTCAACCTATACAAGAAAACATTGGAAAAACTATTCGAAAAGGATGATTATCAACGGAAGGACGAAATTCAAAAGACCAGAAAGGAGTTGGAGAGACTTGAACTTCGTAAATCGAACCTCCAAAATGATTTGATGGATCGTGTAATAACTTCTCATGACTACCAGGACATGAAGGGTAGAGTAGAAAGAGAGGTTGTCCTAGTTAAGAACAAACTCACTGATTTACAACAAGAAGTATCACCATTCAGGATTTATATTCAGAAGGAAGTCCCATTGTTGGAGAACCTCATGGAATATTACAGGAAGTCTGATGGAGTCACCAAGAAGAAAATACTTAATACCATCTTTGCTGAAAAGCTGATTGTGATAAATGGGAAAGTAATAGAACCAATCTTCACGGAACCTATTAAACTAATGCTTAGAATAAGTAAGTCCATTTCAAATTCAAAAGAAAAAAAAGAGGTAAGTATAGATCTTAAACTCTTAACATCTTACCAGAGTTAAGATCAAACTATTTCAATACCATTCCGATATTTTAGGTTCTGGGTTCGATTCCTCAATTGTTATCCTCAGGTACATCCTTATATCGGTAATCATATAAAAGCGTCCCAGAAGCAACTGTTCGAGGTCTGGGAGGTATTCTGTGCAAATCATATCATGTATTGTACAAAAGAAGCCCCTTGGTTGCAACTCTGGCAAAAAACTCCTTTTCTTCAAAAAAAAAGTTGCAACCCTCTCCTTGAAAATCACTGTACATCTCATCATTTGAATTAGTGAGGGTTTCAGGATGTCATAAAAAGAAACAAGAGGTCGATTTTGACCTCTTGTGCCTCTGGGTACCCGGAGCGGGACTTGAACCCGCACAGCCGGTTATGGCCACAGGATTTTAAGTCCTGCGTGTCTACCATTCCACCATCCGGGCTGAATACTTATTTATATTTCAAAAAACACGTCCTGCGTGTCGGACCCTGTTCCGCGCCAGCGGAAATTCCACCATCCGGGCTATGTGTTGTCTTGCAAGTTCCCGATTCGCTTCGCTCTCGGGATTTCGTCACTTCGTTCCTCAACTTGCGGTCGTGCAGTCTTGCAGGTCAAACCATCAGAATGTGACGTGCAAATTTATAATAAATAATTTATTTATATTATTTCACCAGTATCGGTTTGCCTAATCCAACTTTTTCAAGATCCTTAAGCTGTGTTTTGGCATCACCGACAACAACATAATACATCTTCGATGGATCAATGTACTTCTTCACAATCTCAAGTTGCTTCTCAGGTGTAAGTCCCTTTACATAAGCCTCTTCCTTCCTGATATAATCCGGAGGGAGATTATATTCCGTCATAGTATTTAACATCCCGAGAAGACTGCCAAGAGTTTCAAACCTGAGAGCATTACCTTTGATAAGAGCATCCTTTGTAAAGTCGATATATTCCTGTGGTTGATTCTCCCGGTATTTTTCCATTTCGGTCTTAAAGATTGAAACTGATTCAAGAGTTGAGTTTGTACGAACTCTGGATGATGCTGTATAAATGCCATAATTCTTTGATCCTGAAATATTTGATCGGGCACCATAAGTAAATCCCTTTTCTTCCCTGAGAATAAGATTAAAAATTCCGTTAAATGAACCTCCAAGCTTGTAGTTTCCAACGTAAGCCGGGTAATAGTCCTGACTGGTTCTTGGCAATGAAGGAGCGCCAATTGAAATAACTGATTGTTTTGCTCCAGGCATATCAACAAAATATATTGCAGATTTTTCAGGTGTTGCCGGAGCTTTTATTTCAGGCAATACGACTTCTTTTGGCTGCCATTTCTGATTTAAACCGGCAAAAGCAGTTACGACTCTCTGCTGATCTACATTACCCGCCACCAGAAGCCTGGCAACTGAAGGTGAAAAATATTTATCATAGAAAGCCTTCATGTCTTCGATTGTTATTGAATTAACAGAAGCTTCTGTACCTGATGATTCAAGGGCAAGGATATTATTTTCTCCAAAAAGGAGCTTATTAAGAGTTGTTGAAGCTAAATAATCAGGACTTGCCTGATTACGTTTCAGGTTATTAATTATCCTGCTTTTAGCCAGCCCGAATTGTTCCTCATCCCATCTTGGCTCAAGAAGCATTTCTTCTACAAGCGCAATGGTCTTCTCAAAATTCTTTGTCATTGTACTCACTGATATGGTTATATCCTCATTCCCTGAGTAAATGTTTATTGAAGCACCGAGGAGACCAATTGCATCTTCAAGTTGTTCAGGAGTTTTATTCCTGGTACCCTCATTCATCATTGCAGCGACAAGATTGGCAAGACCTGCTTTTGAAATATCCTCGACCATATGGCCACCGTCAAGTACTATTGAATATTGAACGAGCGGAAGCTCATTCTGAGAAACACCCCATACTTTGATTCCATCAGCAAGAGATGTTGTCCAGATCTGAGGAATTGTTACGGAAGGATCAGGTCCAAGCGGAGGTTTGATTGAACGATCAAATTTTGTCGGAGTTTTAACAATTGGTTCTTCAGTTGCAGCAACTTCTTTGACCTCTGCAGCATTAGTCACATCTTCTTCCTTGATACCGGCATTTACTGAACCTTCTGCAACAAGGTTTACCTGACCTTTTGGAACAAAGTTGGTTTCAACAAAACTCTTTCCCTTAATATATTTTTCATAGACGTTTTTAATATCATTCATCGTAACAGTCTGAATAGCAGCAAGATCCTTTTTGTAATATTCCGGATCGCCGGTATACATTGTATATTCTGCAAACTGAAATGCTTTTCCCTGGACGCTGGCAAATGAATTATAAAAACGAGTTTCATACTGAGCTTTGATCCTTGTAAGATCATCTTCAGTAAAACCATCTTTTTCAAATTTATCGAATCCCTCGAAGATTGCTTTTTCAACATCGGTCAAGTTAACTCCTGGATTGGCAGGAACAGATATTGTAAAGCTTCCAGCTAATTCCATAGAGCCGTTGCGCGTCATAACCCGGGAGCAAAGCTTTTTATCTTTAACAAGAACAACATAAAGAGGCGCCTTTTTTGTTGAGCCAAGCAATTCACCCAGGAAATTAAGAGCGTATGAATCTTTTGAATAACGTTCAACTGTTGGAAATACCATTGTTAATTGAGGTGCTTTTGCAAAATTATCTTCATGATAAAGTTTGATAATGGAGACTAAGTTTACATTCATTGCGCCTCTTTTATCAATGGGTTCGCCAGCCGGTATCTCGCCAAAGTATTTTTCGATCCATGCTTTCACTTCTTCTTTGTTAATGTCACCTGATATTGTCAGAGTTGCATTGTTTGGAGCATAGAATTTTTTATGGAACGCTCTGACGTCTTCGACTGATGCATTTGTAAGATCTTCCATCTCTCCAATTACTGTCCAGCTATAAGGATGTCCAACTGGATAAAGGTTTTTAGCAATAAGTACGGAATTGAATCCGTACGCAGCATTGTCGACACTTTCGCGTTTTTCATTTTGAACAACATTCTGCTGATTGGTTAATGCAGACCGTGTGACAGTATTTTCGAGGAATCCCATTCTGTCTGATTCCATCCACATGGCCATTTCAAGAGCATTCTTCGGGATTACTTCAAAGTAATTGGTTCTGTCCTGGTTTGTACTTCCATTCAAGGTACCACCTGCACCCTGGATGTTTTTAAATAATTGATCTTCACCAACATTCTCCGATTTCTGGAACATCATATGTTCAAAGAGATGAGCAAAACCCGTTTTCCCGGGAACCTCGCGGCTTGAACCAACATGATAATAAACAGCAAGGGCTGCAATAGGATCAGATTTATCCTCATTAAGTACTACTGTCAATCCGTTAGGCAGAGTATATTTTTCATAGGGTATTGATAAAGCTGTTTCCTTGGTTTCCTTCTTGCAGGAAAACAGAATGGCCATTATCAGAACAAAAAGGAGAAAAAGTGATTTTTTCATAATAGGGTTATAGATTAAGGTTTTATGACTTCATAAGATTATCGAAAATAATAATAAAAAGCATAATGAAGGCACTTTTTGCAGATAAAAAAAAATTCTTATTTTTGCCACTGAATCTGCGGGAGTAGCTCAGTTGGTAGAGCACGACCTTGCCAAGGTCGGGGTCGCGGGTTCGAGTCCCGTCTCCCGCTCAAACAAAAAAGCCACCCAAGTGGCATTTTTTGTTTAATAGTGACTTCTTAAGCGTCCGTGGCACCGCAGACGCCACAATCCCATCTTCAGCTTAGTTTCTTATTGGTCCCCATTCAACAAGGAAATCATTTTCGATATAGAGCCAGGAACTTTTATAGATCCATTCCTCCCTGATTATATTGTCGCCGATAACCCTGTTGATCTTCTGAGGTTTTCCCCAGCTATCCCTGACCATTTCAGATGACATCCCTTTCCAGATCTTGCCTGCTATCAGTTTTGCAGCCATATTAGTACCATATTTATTCTCGAGATATGTAAACCGGCTGACCTGTTGTTGCTGCTGCTGCTGTTGAGGTTCTGTTGTAACTTCCTGAACAGGTTCCTGCTTCTGTTCAACCGGTTTTGTTTCAACAACAGGTTCATTCATAACAGCATGACGTTTAAAGATATAACCTTCGTCTTCCTCATAAATAACATGAAGATACGTACTGTCGGAGCCTATAACGTTAACAACAGATCCTGAAGGTATTATCAGGATTACCGAAGTCAGATCATCTTTTTCACCAAAGAGCCGGGTTGCAGATTTTAATGTAGCAGTAAGCTTCACATCCTGCGCAGCAGGCTGATTTTTTTCCAGATCCTGAAGAACAACAGACCTGTCGTTCTGCGCATTTACATATACTATTACAGAGAATAGGAAGAGTGATATTAAAAGCTTTTTCATATACTGTTTTTATAAAAACGATCAAAAACTATACCATATTATGTTTTCTGATCAACATCAATCCGTCTCTTACCGGCAGAATCACTTTCTCAATATTTGTCTGCTTCCGGATCATATCATTAAACTCAATGATTCCCCTGGTCTGAGGATCTTTGGTGCTCTTTTCCAGGACTTTATCGCCCCAGAGGATATTATCAGCGACAATAAAACCACCCGGATTAACTTTCCCGAATACAATATTATAATACTCAGAATATTCACGTTTATCACCGTCGATATAAACAAGATCGAACATCTGATCCAGTCCCGGGATAATATCCTGAGCTCTTCCGGTAAGCTGGACAATACTTGATTCAAGCCCTGCTTTTATAAAATAAGACCGGCTGAATTCCCTGAGCTCATCATTAATTTCAATGGTAAAAAGCTTGCCGCCGGATTTAAGCCCTTTAGCCAGGCATATAGCCGAATACCCCGTAAATGTACCTATCTCAAGAACACTTGATGGTTTTGTCATTCCTGAAATAAACTCAAGAAATTTTCCCTGGAGATGACCGGTTGACATATTCGGATTTACGAATTTCAGGTGGGTCTGTCTGTAAAGATCCTCCAGCACAGAATCTTCCGGAGTAGAATAATCAAGTATATATTTTTCAATCCATTTGTTCATAATTATTTGTATATCAGAGTTGATAACTTCGACAGGTCAAAAATATCATTGGCAATGCCGAGCAATTCAGATGAAGTCAGGCTATCAATCTTTTTACAGATCTCTTCCAGCGTATCAATTTTGTTAAAAACAAGGAGACTCTTGCCAAGGCTAAGCATAAGGCTCTCATGGTTTTCATAACCTCTTGCAAGATAGCCTTTTATCTGGTTTTTTGCTTTGCTCAGCTGAATTGGTCCAAGCTTAATGTTCCGTAATTTATTCAGCTCAGCATTGGCAATCGAAATACTTTTTTCAAGATTCCGGCTATCCGTTCCGAAGTATATCGAAAAAACACCGGTATCCTGATATGCATTATAGTTTGATTCTATAGTATAAGCAAGCCCGTTTTTTTCGCGGAGTGAAAGATTCAATCTCGAGTTGTTCCCCTGGCCGCCAAGGATATTATTCAGGAGAAACATGCCCATCCTTCGCTTATCTTTCAGGCTGTATGATACATTCCCGATAATGCAATGGTTCTGATTGGTATCCATTTTCTTTGTCACCGATGATGGTTTGTACAATACTTTTTTATTATTTCTTGCACTTTTCTTTTTAGCAGGAACGGGCCCGAAATATTTGTTAAAGAGTCTCTGTATCTTTTCATCAGGGATATTTCCCACAGAGCAGAAAACCATCTGATGGGTATTATAATTTCTTGCAACAAATTCATTCAGAGCTTGTTGTGTAAATGATCTGACAATATCGCGGGTACCAAGGATACTGCGTCCCAGCGGTTGCCCTGAGAAGACCATTTCTTCAAATTCGTCAAATATCAGTTCGGCCGGGGTATCGAGGTAAGAGTTTATCTCTTCAATAATAACATCCTTCTCTTTTTCGACATCTTTGTCAGGGAAGACGGAATTAAAAGCGATATCGCTTATCAGTTCAGCAGCTTTTTCAAAATCTTCCTTCAGGACCGATGCATGGATTGCTGTCTCTTCCTTCGTAGTGTAAGCGTTAAGTTCGCCTCCTGCATCGTCGAGGCGGCTGAAGATATAGTAAGCTTTATGTTTGCGGGTTCCTTTAAACAGCATATGTTCGATAAAGTGGACCATCCCATGTTCGCTTGCTTTTTCATCGCGTGAGCCGATATTTATTATAAGACCGCAATGGGCCACCATGCCGTTTGTACGGTGATGGATAAGTCTTATGCCGTTATCGAGAGTATGATTTAGGAGCTGCATAATTTGATAAAGTCAGTCAGCAAATTTACCACTTCGGTAAAATGATTCCAAATTGATTTTTTTAAGTCAAAGTTTTGCTTAAACAAAATTGAGGTTTATATTTGCAGACCGAAAAGGAGGTGCCATAGCTCACCCCGATAACTATTGGTACGATTCCTGGTTAAAATAGTTTAATGGAAAGGGGTATTAATCATTTTTTCCATTAAAATTTATTTCAACGCAGTTTATTATTGTCATTAAAAACTAAAAAAAACTCTTAAATCTTCTTATCTTTCAACAATAATAATCTTTTACTTTTTTTTATTTTTTATTTAATAAACTCAACACACTAATAAAAGAAAACAAAAGCAAACTATTATTTTAGTTGTCTGTTAT
>JAPLEC010000377.1 GCA_026391515.1 Bacteroidia bacterium
TAACATTTAAAACCGGCAGTTGTATCCTTTACCTTCATCCCAGTTACCAGCCTTACATATATTGATGCCATGTACGACATAAGAACCCTGGATAAAGGCCAGTTAACAACGTTTACACCACTTATATATCTTGATCCGATTGCAACATCAGCACCATCATCATGACATGCTTTATAGAGTCTTACAAGATCGCGCGGGTTGTGCGAAAAATCGGCATCCATCTCGAAAATAAAATCATAATTATTTTTAAGTGCCCAGCTGAATCCGGTAATGTATGCAGTACCAAGCCCCATTTTCCCTTCACGCTCAATCAGATGGAGATTTTTAAAATCAGATTGCAGGCTTTTAACAATTGAAGCAGTACCATCAGGGGAGTTGTCATCAATAATTAGAATATCAAAAGCAATACTTAGGGAAGTAATGGCTTTTATTATTGCTTCAACATTTTCTCTTTCTTTATAAGTAGGTATGATTACTAAATTCGGCATGAATTAGAAATATCTGCTAAAATAAGTAAATTCATTTAATGATCATTATATTAATTGATTATTTGATTCACCAGGTTTTTATTAAAAATTACCTTAACACGCTGGAATTAAGTTATTATTAATTCTAATTTTGTTCTCCGGAAGTCTTTGATATGAAAACAATAATAAGGATAATTCTGCTCTGTTTTATAGTATCCTATGAAGGGCTGTCTCAGAAACCATTCTGGGAGGCAGGTCTATATTCTTTTTTCGATAACACTGAATTTGGTCATTCTAAAGTTCAGGTTCCGCAGACGATGGCAGGTGTGCGTATTGCTCCCGGATTTGGTGTAAGATTTGACTCAGTTCATAGTATTACTCTCGGAGTGAATGTACTTCATGAATTCGGCAGTAATGAAATAATAGGTGACCTTTTTCCGACAGCTTATTATAAATTCGATAATAAACCTTTTAAATTCTTAATGGGTGCATTTCCAAGAAGTTACGCAGTAGAAAGATATCCCAGAATATTTTTTCAGGATTCGATATCATATTACCGCCCAAACATTAACGGCATACTTTTAGAATACTCACTCAAATCTCTTCTTATTAATTTGTGGCTTGATTGGACAAGCAGACAATCTTATGAAATGCATGAAGCATTTTTTATGGGTTTTTCCGGTAAATACAATGTGAGTATTTTTTATATACAGGAATTTACTTATATGTTTCATTTTGCAGGTAAAATGAATCCTGCAGTAGAAGAAGCTTTGCACGATAACGGAATCTTACTTACTTCCCTGGGAATTAATTTATCCGGAAAGACAATCTTTGACCAGCTTGATTTTAATGGCGGATGGGTTGTAGGCCTCGACCGTGCCCGTGCCGATAAAACAGGCTGGATCGATCAGAACGGATTTCTCTCAGAAGCAAGAATAGAATTTAAAAGTGTAGGACTCTATAATACTTTTTATGTTGGGAACGGGCAAATGTATTATTATAAAGATCATAATAATGAGCTATATTGGGGTGATCCAATTTATAGAACGAAAATCTACAATCGGGCCGATTTTTATATTGACTTCTTAAAAAACAAAAGTGTCAGCACACAGCTTATATATTCCCTGCATTTTGCCGAGGGCAATGTTTACCATGAACAGGCCCTGAAAGTCTCGATTAATCTGAACAATATCAGATTTAACCATTAACCTTATTCTGCAAAATGGTTCAGTTTCAACCTGTACAAATGAAAATCAGGAACTATAAAAAAACTTTTTTGGTTTTTTTAGCCGTATGGATTCTGATGAATTTGATACAGGCTCTGTTTATGGAAGTCATAGGCGATGAAGCTTATTATGCATTATATGGCAGGTACCTGGACTGGGGTTATTACGATCATCCTCCGATGGTCGCATTAATGATAAAAATAAGCTCTTTGATATTTAAAGGTAACCTGGGAATCCGTTTTACAACAGTACTTTTACAGCTCGGCACAATATTTCTGGTATGGAAAATTCTTGATTGCAGAGAACCCGATTCAAAAAAAGTAACTACCTTTTTTATTATCGCCGGTTCAATAAGCATGTTCTCTGCATATGGTGTGGTTACAACACCAGATGCCCCTTTGTTGTTCTTTACAGCATTGTTCCTCTTTAACTATAAAAAATTTCTTTATGATCAAAGATGGACAATAGTTTTACTGCTTTCAATATCAATGGCCGGACTTGTTTACAGCAAATATCAGGCTGTACTGGTTATAGGATTTGTAATCCTTTCCAACATAAGGCTGCTAAAATCATTTAAGTTCTGGACTGCAGGAGTATTGGCTTTAGTTCTTCTGTCGCCTCATATCTACTGGCAGATTGCAAATAATTTTCCGAGTTTTCAATATCATTTAATTGACAGATCTGAAGGCTTCAGAATTATATATTTTCTTGAATACATTCCCAACCAGCTGGCAGTTTTTAATCCTTTTACACTTGGCGCCATTATTTATATTCTTGTAAAATTCAGACCAGCAGATCAATTCCGGAGAAGTTTATATTTTCAGATAATCGGGTTTATCATCTTTTTCTGGCTCACTTCTTTCAGAGGTCATGTTGAACCTCACTGGACAATTGCATGTTCAATACCTATGATTATCCTGCTTTCTGAAAAGAGCTCTGAGAATCTTTCTTTGTTCAGGTACACTTATAAATATGTATTGCCGTCAATCTTGATTTTGCTGGCCATCAGAATTTTTCTGATGATTGATTCCGGATTTAACAGATATCTTGGTTTCAGTGGCAAGAAGGAAAAATATGAATATATCGGATCAGTTGCTAAAGATTTACCTGTAATTTTTGCAGGCTCTTTCCAAAAGTCCTCTTATTACCCTTTCTTTACCGGAAAGGAAGCTACAGTTATCAGTTCAGTCTATACACGGCAGACG
>JAPLEC010000463.1 GCA_026391515.1 Bacteroidia bacterium
GTACCTCCTGAAGGTATCCAGTTAAGCCAGTTCATCTCATCGCCTGCATTTTTTTCGCTGCCTTGTCTGATAATAATATCAGCATAGTATTTTTTCAAGGTTTCCTTAAAGAGAGGTGGAAGCTTTGTCGCATTGATATACCCTGAAATTAACCGGCAGTTATTGTAATGACTAACGCAAAAATTATAATCATCAGCAATCAACCGTCCGTTATTATTTGAAAGCTGAGATGCAAAAAGATTTATCAATGCTCTGAATTCGACTGTTGCCGTGTCGGTTGCAGGATTGTCTTTCAGAATGTAATCCTTGATAGTTTTTGCATATCCTTTTATATTTGATGGAGTGATTTTAAATTCATCATAGGTCAGCTTGATCTCCTGGGGGATTTCTTCGAGCCTTGCAACAGCAAAGAATGGTCTGGTGACAGGAACCCGGATTTTATCGTCAAGGACTGGTTCGGTTATAAAAGAATTATCAGGTTTTATTTCTTCAACTTCGATATCGAATGAACCGGATGATAGTCCGCTGGCAGATACTGTGACATGGATAGTACCTGGTTTGCCAATTGACCTGATCACATTGGATACCGGCATATCCATGTACCAGACTCCCTCCATTTCCTGATACTTATTTATATCTGATTCATAGGAAGACGGACCAACCAGTGTTGCTGGTCCTGTGACTGACCATCTGATTGTATTAGTTGCCCCATAAATATGATTTCCCTTTGAGTCAACAATATCTGCAGTAATTATTGCAACAGAACCACGATCGGCCGTTATCTTCTGAGATGAACCTTTCAGGATTATTTTCGCAGGTTCACCTGCCATAACAACCTGGGTTGTGACTGACTTTCCGTTCCTGGTTGCGACGGCGCTTAATGTTCCATTTTCAATAAGTACATCTTTGAAAGTCACACTATGAAAATTACTCTGATCCAGCGACTGTGATCCCTTGCTGTTACCATTGACTTTAAGTTCAACTTTGTCGCAATTTGAATTTACTACTATATCTTTCTTCTGTCCGAGATATTGCGACCTCCAGTTATGAGGCTGAATGAATACCATAGGCTTTTCATAATAGGTAGCCTGCCAGAAATAATATGCATATTTCGGTACCCTGTAAACATCGACATATCCTTTAGGGTTAACATGAAGAAGAGGCGAGTTAAGGTATTCCCGGTCAGCACCATGATCCTCGTACAACCATACACAAAGGTTACCTGTACCAAAGCGGCCGCTGGCTTTAAGCATATTCTGCTGATGCTCTTCTGTTCCGGAATGCTGACTGTCTTCCGGTTCCAGGTTTTTTACATCTTTGTTGTACCAGCCCCGGATTGTGCATCGCAACAGGTTTTCGAGAGCCAGGTTATCATCTGTATGATGGACATAGGCGCCTGCAGATCCTTCAGTTACCCGCCTGGCTGTCAGTATCCTTGTCGTATCTTCTGCCACTGCAAACCGTGAATCAACGGCATGATTGGTTTCGTTGCCCATGCTCCAGAACATTATACTCGGGTGATTGCGGTCGCGGCGTATCATCTCTTTCATCTGCTGTTCCTGGACTTCGACAGAAAAAACCTGGTTCTTTATGCTGGGAGATTCCTCATCAATCGCGATTCCGAATTTATCTGTCAGGTCATATACATATTTGTCATTAGGATAATGTGCGGTCCGCATGAAGTTATAATTCAGATTATCAGCTATATCGGTAAAATCCATCAGGGTTATCCATTTAGGTATGGCATCACCCAGCCAGGGATATTCCTGGTGGCGGTTTCCACCGTGTATAACCATCTTCTTACCATTCACATAAAGAAAATTCTCTTTATAATTCCACCGGAACCAGCGGAAGCCCAGAGGGCACGAATAGCTGTCGGTTAGTTTGCTGCCGTCGACAACTTCAGAATAGACTTTATAAAGATAAGGGTCTTCATTTGACCACAGGTGCGGATTTTTTATAGGTTTAAAGGTCTGATCAAATTTATAAAGCTGCTTTGAATGAATGGTATATTTTGTCTTTATGACCTGAACAAGTTTGTCCGAAGCATCGAGAATATAAGTATTAAGGATACAGTTTTTTGGTTGTGGATAATCATTCTTCACCCATGTCTGGACACGTACCATGCCCTCTTTTTCAGAGACTCGTGGAGTTGTAACAAATGTACCTCCCTCATGAGCTGCTGAACCCTGCATTGGAATGTAAAGCTTATCTTTAAGGACAAGAGTGACATCGCGGTAAATGCCGCCATATACATCAAAATTTCCGGCAGCCATTGGCGGAATCCTGAATTGATCGTTCTGCTGATTACTTACGGCCACAACCAGAACATTATCTTTTCCCGGGTTTATAAATTCGGTAAGATCAAAATCGAAAGATCCGTAGCCGCCTTTGTGATCACCAAGATATTTGCCGTTTATCCATACTTTGCAATATTTCTGAACACCTTCAAACTCGATAAAGACTTTTTTCCCGCTGATATCTGTATTGATCTGAAAATGTTTACGATACCAGCCCCATCCGGTCCACCAGTAAGGATTATCTTTTTCGGATGGGTTTTTTATAAACGGGTGAATTTCGCCTGTTGTTTCGTAAGTGCTCCAGGTATGGGGAATACTTATTGCAGGCCATTTTGAATCATCAAATTTGGGTGATTCATAACTCTGGTCCTTACTCTCCGCCGGAAAATAATTAAATGTCCATTGTGAGTTTAGGATCTTTTCAATCCGGGGGCTTTTCTGAAGTTGAGTGTTCTTTTCAGGTGCGCCGAAAGTTGTGGCAGATGCTACAATCATCAGGAAGATAATCAGCTGTCTCATGATACATAATTTACTCCCGATAAAATTACAAGAAATCGGGCATAAAAAAAAGCACCGCTCACGTAGTTATCCCCTTCCTAAGTCAACCAAACCCTTCCCCCAACCCCTTCCCTGCAAGCTGGCTCCTTCGCTAAAATTGCCTACCAGGCAATTTTTTAACGCTCGGCCCTCTTAAGTCTAAGGGAAGGGGTGTAAATTATTGATGCCAGCAATATCACTCCTCCCCTTAGACTTAAGGGGAGGAGAAGGAGGAGGGGTTTATCCCTACTAAAAAGTGGAGGGGGGGATAAGTACGTGTTAAAAAAAACACCGCTCCTTCCGGAAGCGGTGCTGAATAATGTTAAAAATAAATTCTACTTCGTATAGTGTGAAGGATTTTCATCCTGCCACTCATTAACACCGTCACGTATTCTGTTACGGAAAGTCAGTGTATCAGTGCAATTATATGTCCAGAAAGGAGTCGCAACCTGAGTTAAGGAATAATTGAGAATAATTTTCCTGCTCTGCAACAGTCTTGCATCATTAAAGGTGCATGCACCCTGAGCAAAAGTATAAGTAGCAGTTGGAAACTTAGTTCCGGGGCTCAGGTAAATCTTAGTTCCCTTGAGTGTAACATTGATCATATTATCCCCTGCTACAGTAGTCCCGTTGTAATACCCATTGCATGACAGCCTGGTTGGACCGACAGTTACAAGAGTCCATATCTTGTTTTCCGGAACAGGAACTGTGGTTTTATATATGATTGTATCGAGTCGGACTCCGGAACTGTCAACAAATGCTCGTCCTCCATGCCAGTAGTTACCGAACAGCTTGTTCACGAACATAGTACCTACAACATTAGTACTCTTTAGCGGGAGTATCGAATCTGCATCCGCATCATCAATGCGGAACGGGAGAGCATAAGTCGACTTAATGGTTTTAAGCGAGTCATTAAGGAAATTGACTGAATCCGCTGTTATAAGGACCGTTCCTGCGTGCCAGCCCGATCTGATCACCATTATTGTAGTGCTGGGTGTCATATCATAGTAAGACAAAGGCAGCAGCTT
>JAPLEC010000113.1 GCA_026391515.1 Bacteroidia bacterium
CAATTAATGATATAAAAGAATACAAGAATATTCTTATTCTTCATGTTCTTATTGAAGATAGATTAGAGCATTATGTTATTTGTTATGGATTTGATGAAGGCAAATTCATTATTTGGGATCCTGCCAAAGGCTTATCCTTTATGAAAGAGGTTGAACTAAACAAAATATGGCAAAGTAAAAAATGTCTTGGGCTTGCCCCAAATAAAGAATTCAGAAGTAAAAAGCAGAGAAGCGGTGAAAAAAAGAGATGGATACTTTCAATGCTCAGACCTGATAAAGACCTTCTTTTTGTGAGTGCAATTTTAGGGATTATAATTTCAGCTTTAGGTCTTGTAATGGCGCTCTTTACTCAAAAACTAATAGATAAAATTCTGCCATCGGGAGATATTAAATTCCTAGTTATAAGCTCTTTATTAGTATTGTTACTGCTTTTTTCAAGAATTATTATTTCAACTGTCAGACAGTTTTTCCTTTTAACACAGGGTAAAATCTTTAATGTTCGTGTTGTTGATGATTTCTTCACCTCATTATTGCAACTGCCGAAATGGTTTTTTGATACAAGAAAAACAGGTGATTTTGTTGCACGGTTGAATGATACTATGCGGATTCAGAGAGTAATAGCCGATATCGTAAGCATTTATATAATTGATATCCTGGTTCTTTGTATCACAATTATTGTTCTGTTTTATTATTCCGAAATAGCTGGTCTTATGTCAGTAATATTTATACCGGTATTCTATTTTCTTGTGAGCAGGTGGAACGACAGAATAATATCATCGCAGCGTGATTTAATGGCAGGATATGCTTTAAATGAAAGTAATTTCATTGATTCTCTCAAAGGAATTTTAGAAATTAAAAGTATGGCCTGGCAAAAGAATTTTTCAGTAAGAAACAAAACTATTTATTCAGAATTTCAAGAAAGAAGTTATAATCTGGGAAAGATAAAAGTAAAGCTGAATTTAATTATCGGACTTGCCGGATCTGTGTACCTTATATTAGTACTTGTCTGGTCCTCCAGTCAGGTTATGTCTGCGAAAATGACACAGGGAGAACTTATGGCAATTATCTCACTTAGCTCTGCTCTATTGCCATCTGTACTTAATCTTGCTTTAATTTCAATTCCTGCAAGTGAAGTAAAAGTTGCAATAAATAGAATGTTTGAATTCACTCAGATAGAACCTGAAGACAAAAAAGAAGAAAATTCAGGTGAACAATTAAACATTCAACAGGTAAATCTGGAGAATATCTCATTCAGGTTTCCGGGACAAAGGCTTTTAATGGATAATATAAACCTGACAATTGAAAAGGGTAAAGTAGTATCTATAATTGGAGAAAGTGGATGTGGTAAAAGCACTCTGGCCAATATTCTGCTAAAATTTTATTCACCGGAGTCAGGAAAAATTCTGTACAATGATGGAATAGTGACGGATGATATTTCTGTCAATGACTGGCGTTCCAGAGTTGCTATCATTCCGCAGGAGATACATATATTCAATGGAACAATTTTGCAAAATCTGATCACTGACGTTACCGAAGAAACAGTAAAAGAATTGGTCTCATCGGTTTCAGAGTACGGTCTGGGAAGTTTTATTGATAGTTTTCCTTCAGGCCTTTTAACATTAATTGGCGAGGAGGGCATTAATTTATCCGGTGGGCAAAAGCAGTTACTGGCTTTTATCAGGGTTTTGTTAAAAAAGCCGGATATTCTGATAATTGATGAGGGTACTTCAAACATGGACAGAGGTACTGAAGGATTGATAATTAAACTTATTACCCGACTTAAGAATAAAATGGGGATATTGTTAATTTCTCACAGGCTAAATATGATAAAAAAGCTCAGTGATTGTGTTTATGTAATGGAAAACAGAACTATTTCAGCAAAAGGGACTCATAATGAATTGATTACAAGTGAAAATTTATATAGTCGATTTTGGAAAGATTTTGAATAAATTTTTCACCAGTCCGGTATTAATAGACTCTTATTGTTTTATTTTGAAATGAAAGATCAAAAATTATTACAAAAATCATACAGGCGTAAGCCGAAAAGCCTTAAAAAGAGTAGGCATAATTAAAATTGTCTCGCTATGAAAACATTAACTATTGAACAAATGGAAACTATTTCAGGAGGAGGACTTCTTAAAGCTCTCGGATGTGGTTTTGCCTCTGTTGCTTTAGTCGGCGCCTTTGTTGCATTAGTAACAGCAACAGGAGGAGCTGCTCTTGCTGTCGCAGCTGTTGCATATTCTGTTGCACCTGCAGCCTGGGGACTTGCTTGTTTTGTTGACTAAGATAAATTATAAAGATCAAAATCTAGGAGCAAATAGGCATAAAAATTTTATTAATACTTAATGAATATGAACCCATTGTTAC
>JAPLEC010000288.1 GCA_026391515.1 Bacteroidia bacterium
GTAAGTAATGGAAAGGGTGTCTCTTCAAAGGCAAATCCTTTTGGTCCTAATCCCAACAGACCCGGATCGGAAGTAATTTATCAGTCAGAAGGAAAAGAACAAAAAATAAAAGTTCAATATATAGGTGGTCTTTTCCGTGGAACACTGAGCATTCTGAATATTCCGGATGCTGAACAAATGGGAATTTATTCCAGGGCTGTTTATAATAACACGCCTTATGTCAGGGAAAAAGAGCTGATCTCCGAAGGGGCTGAAGGGAATCCTGTTCCGCAAAAAGTGGGAGATCCGTCGCCAATAAAACATGTTTTTTACATAATAAAGGAGAACCGTACTTACGACCAGGTTTTAGGTGATATCCGTGAAGGAAACGGTGATCCTGGTCTTGTTCTGTTTGGTGAAAAAATCACTCCCAATCAGCATGCAATTGTCCGTGAGTTTGTTTTGCTTGATAACTTTTATGTCAATGGCGAAGTGAGCGCTGACGGCCATAACTGGTCGATGGGAGCCTATGCTACCGATTACATTGAAAAAACCTGGCCTACCAGCTATGGCGGGAGGGGCGGGACATATTCCGGTGAAGGAGAAAGGGAGATAGCAAATAATAAAAATGGTTTTCTCTGGGATTATTGTAAACGTAAAGGTATCAGCTATCGTACTTATGGCGAATTCATGGGCGATAATGGCCCGAATATTCCCGTTCTCAATGATCATTACTGTAAATATTTTACACCATGGAATCAGGCGGTTCGTGATACTATCCGTTTTCATCAGTGGAAACGCGACTTTGATTCCCTTCTTGCAATAAATGCAGTTCCGGCATTGAATACAATTCGCTTTATAAATGATCATACCCAGGGATTAAGCCTTGGCAGACCAACACCTTTTGCACATACTGCAGATAACGATCTTGCAGTTGGCATGTTCCTCGATCACCTGAGCCATAGTTCAATCTGGAAAAGCAGCCTGGTAATAATGGTTGAGGATGATGCCCAGAATGGTCCTGATCATGTTGATGCTCACCGCAGTACTGCTTATCTTGCAGGAGGTTATATAAAACAGGGATTCGTAGACCATACAGCATATACGACAACATCTCTTTTAAGAACCATTGAGCTGATTCTTGGATTATCTCCAATGACCCAGTATGATGCTTCCGCCACTTCATTATGGAGATGTTTTAATAATACTCCTGATCATTCATCTTTCAAAGTAAGGCCATGTCAGGTAAATCTTGATGATAAAAACCTGGCTGTAAGCAAGTGGCAGCAGCTGAGTGAAACATTTGATTTCACGGCTGAGGACAGGGTTAATGATTCCGAGTTCAATGAAGTGATCTGGAGAGCGGTTAAAGGGCTTGATTCGCCTTGTCCGCCATCGGTGAGGGCTGCTTTTCTTATGACTAGTGCACTGGACGAGTGACCCCCTTTTTGTTCCCCCCTGAGGGGGGAAAAATTTCTGGACCTAACTGATATTTTTATAAAACAATAAAGATTTTCGCCCCCTTTGGGGGAGATGTCGCATCGCTACAAAGGGGGTTTACCAACATTTTTTATTTCTGAATAAATATTTTGTATCCTCCTGTTCTCTTTCATAACAAAAAAATGGTGTAACTTGCTAATTAATTGAGTATAACTAAAGCCCTATACTATGAAAAGAAAGATTTTAATACTCGGATTTTTTCTTTTTCCTCTGTTATTAAATGCACAATTTGAACAGAAAGTAAGTATTAACCTCTCTGCAGGTATGTTCAAGACTTTCGGAGAAAAACACGGAATTAATGAGTACGGAGAATCTCGCCCGAAACAGATGCCTTCCTATAAAGCCGGAATTGTCTCAGAGCTGGGATTTCAATATAACATTAACCGCAGGTTTTCTATCCTCGCTGAACTTGGTATTATGTATTCTAACAAATGGGAATTAATAGAGGATGATGAATATAACTGGATGTTTTGGAGTTGTGATTCTATTTATTATTCTGAAGGTTTTAATAAATTGAACCTGTTCAATTTGAGCATAGGGATAACACCTAAATTATATTTCCTCCCGGGAAAAAAGTTTAATCCTTTCATATATGCCGGAATTAATATTAACTATACTCATGCAAAATATACAGATACCCAGTGGGAAGACTATATTGAAAAAGGATTATATAAGCCAGGAGATTATTTTGATAATCCATGGCTAAGAAAAAATGTTGGATTTGGCTTTAATCCCGGATTGGGAATTGAATATAATCCGATAGAGAAAATCAGTGTTTTCCTTACAGCAGGTTATTACCACATTTTCATGAATGAAAAGAATTTCGCGTATTATTACCCTGAGAGAAGTGGGAATTTTAATGCATTTCTTATCCAGGCAGGCATAAAATACAGTTTCATTAAATCAAAAAATTTATAATATGTACTCCAGGTTAATCTTAACATTGGTATTATTTGGCATTTGGATTAATGCAGCAGCACAATTTGGTTTTAATGTTAAAAAGACTTATAGCGAAACTGGTCATGAGATCCAATTCGCTTCATACAATTCCGGGGGAAATTATATTATTACCACAGGAAGAAAAGATAACAGCATAATTATCTGGAATGCCGAGAAAGGAACTATTTACCGGACTCTTACCGGATTAAAAAGCCGGCAAAATGCAGTAATCTTTTCTCCTGACAATTCTCTCCTTTATAGTGGTGGGCAGGATAATTTCATAACTATCTGGGATCCTGCAACATCAAAAATTGTCGGGAATCTTAAGGGCCATACCGGACCTGTTAAAGCATTGGACATAAGTCCTGATGGCAGATACCTGGCATCAGGGGGTGTTGACAAGACTATCAGAATATGGGATACCAGGCAAAATACTCTTGCCTTTGAGCTGAAGGGTCATGCAAAAGATGTAAATGTACTTAAATTCAGTCCCGACGGTAAAATCCTTGCATCCGGAGGAGCCGATAAAATGCTTATCCTCTGGAATACTACAAACTGGAATATTATTAAATCAAAGAAAGTCCATAATGACTGGATCAGTGATCTGGCTTTCAATCCAGATGGTTCTGTTATTGCCAGCTGCGGTTATGATGGTTTGATTTATACATTATCTATTCCCGATCTGAATCTTGTCACCACTTTTAAAGGACATAAAGACTGGGTTCAGACAATTGCCTACAGTCCTGATGGAAAGTATCTTCTGAGTGGAGGTCACGACCTGATGATAATTCTCTGGGATGCTGTGTCAGGTAAGATCCTGTCACAATCTGAAAAGCAGGGTAATTTTGTACTTTCTGTCGATTTTTGTCCATTGCGCCCGGATTTTATTTCAACAACTCTTTTCTCTGAAAATCTTGAAACATGGGCGCTTGCAGGTATAAATTATTCAACCTCTGAAATTTCTTCTTTAACAGCAGCTAAATCTTTAGACGCGAATCAAAAAGATGCAGAAGTTACTAAATCTTCAATGATTGAATTGTTTTCCCCGGTTCCTGTTGGTGGAAATGCTGTCAGTGAAAAAGACACCATGCGAATTATAGGTCGTGTCAATGATCCGGAAGGGATAAATATACTTCTTATCAATAAAAATCCGGTCAGAATATCTGAGGCAGGAATCTTTGAGTATAATATGAATCTTGCAAAGGGAGAGAATCCTGTAAAGATTGTTGCAATAAATAATAAGGGCAAGGTGAATGAGCGGGTTCTTACAATTAATTGTGCTAATTGTACTGCTGAAAATCTTATTGTTTCTGTGCAAAAGCCGGTCGTTCCTGTTGAACAAAAGTATTATGCATTGCTAATCGGCATTAATGATTACCAGAGTGAAGATCTTAAAGATCTTGATAATCCAATTAAAGATGCTCAAAGTCTTTATGATGTTCTTACCTCAAAATATTCATTCGATAAAGAGAATATAACTTTTTTGAAGAATCCCACACATGCTGAAATTGCTACTTCACTGTATGGTTATTCCAAAAATCTTACTGACAAAGATAATCTTCTGATTTTTTACGCCGGTCATGGCTGGTGGGATGAAAAAAATCAGCTGGGTTACTGGTACCCTTCTGATGCTTCAAAAAATACTCCGGTAAACTGGTTCAGAAACAGTGAATTGAGAGATTATATCACCAGTATTGAGGCTAAACATATTTTGCTGATCGCTGATGCCTGCTTTAGCGGTGCAATTTTTAAAACAAGAGGTGTAGACTTTACCGATGCCGCGCAAAACATTAAAACGCTGGATGAACGGCCAAGCAGGAAGGCTATGACAAGCGGTATCCTGGAAGAAGTTCCTGATGTAAGCGTTTTTATTAAACTCCTGGTTCAGCGGCTCACTGAAAATGAAGAAAAATATCTGGCATCGGAATTTCTATTTACCAGTTTTAAAGCAACAGTCATGGATAACAGCAGCAGTATTCCGCAATTTGGCACAATCCAGAATGTTGGTGATGCTGGAGGAGATTTTATTTTTATTCATAAATAAATTCCCATCATTTCTTTTTCTTCTTCTTTTTCATCGCTTTCTTGGTATCCGTCAGCAGCTCCTCCATCTCCCTGACTGAAAGATCTTTTTCTCTCACATAGAATGATACCATTGCAGGAAATGAGTTGTCAAAATAATTTTCCACAATTGCGAAAAGCAGACTTTTTGAATATTCACTCTTTTTTATAAGCGGATAGTAAAGATGTATATTGCTAGGCTTTATGCCCGACAAATCCTTTCTTTTCAAGGACTCTGATAACAGTCGATACCGTGTTTCTTGCAGGTTTCGGGTTTTTAAACTGGTCGCGGATCTCTTTTACAATCCCCTCTCCCATTTCCCATAAAATCAACATTACCTGTTCTTCTGCCTTTGTCAAATGCATAATCTGTAATATTTAAAATTTTCATCAATTCTTTAACGGCGTCAGGCTGCAGGCGTCAGGCTACAGGTACATGAATTTTCTTTCAGTTGACGGTCGCCTGTTGCAGGTTGCCATTATTTTCCCAAAGCTATGACTATTTTTATAGTCGTGCAAATGTTTTTTCAACAAAAATGACTATGTTTATAGTCAGAATAACATATATTATTAATATATAGGTTTTTATATCTATTTGGTTTTATTTAATATATTTTATCGCTTTTTATTTTAAAAAATAAAATGTTACGCAGAGGAAATCCGGAGGAACCACAGAGTTCCACAGAGTTTATTATCTCTACTTGTATGGCTTCTCTGTGTAACTCTGTGTCTCCTCTGTGTCTCTCTGTGTAAGTTCTTTAATAGAAATAATTA
Source organism: Bacteroidia bacterium (assembly GCA_026391515.1). Classification (GTDB taxonomy): domain Bacteria; phylum Bacteroidota; class Bacteroidia; order Bacteroidales; family VadinHA17; genus LD21. The sequence goes on from JAPLEC010000288.1 coordinate 5,254, forward strand.
ATTTTTATTAATTTGCATCAAAATCATAGACCATGAAAAAATATATCATTTTAGCCTTACCATTTGCAGTTGCTCTCCTGATTGCACTCCCTTCCTATGCTCAAAAGCTAAACAAGCTTACCGGAAAAGAGAAGAAAGCCGGCTGGGTGCTGTTATTCAATGGAAAGAATTTTACAGGCTGGAGACAATACAATGGAACCGAAATGCCCAAAAACTGGATCATTGAAGATAATGCAATGAAAGTTTTTACCGGCGAAGGGAAAAATCCCGGACAGGGTTCAGGAGGCGATATCATTTATTCAACTAAAAAATTCAAAAATTTTGAGCTTTCTATAGACTGGAAAGTTTCAGAAATGGGTAACTCCGGTATTTTTTATTATGTCCGCGAGGTTCCCGACCAGGGAATATATTATGCAGCTCCTGAAGTCCAGGTGCTTGATAACGTGAAAGCAACTGACAATAAAGTTGCAAGTCATCTTGCCGGCTCATTGTACGACATGCTGCCTGCTGATCCTAAAACAATTAAACCAGCCGGTGAATGGAATAATATTGTAATTACAGTCAAAGATGGCAGGGTGACTCATGTCCAGAATGGTGTAAAGGTTGTTGAATATGAGCTTTGGACTTCAAAATGGGATGAAATGGTGGCTAACAGTAAATTCAAATCATTCCCGGGGTTTTTAGAAGGAATTGCAAAAGAGGGTTATATAGGTCTCCAGGATCATGGATATGCAATATGGTTCAGGAATATCAAGATAAGGGAGCTTTAAGCGTTTTTTGTGGGCTGTGCCCGCCAAAGCCCGCCTTCGCTAAAGCTACTGCGGGCGAAGGTGGGGCGTGACGGAGTTCCGGCGGTTTACTGATAAACTTGACCGTAATCTCTTCTTTGAGAAATGCAAGAAATTATATTGCTAAGCATTAATAAAAGATATCAAGTGTTGCGACTTTACTTTTATAGTTAACTTCTTTAATTACAATCTTTTTGACATCCAAACCGGTAATTTCAGCGACATTCTTTATAAGCTCTTCTTTATTCTGAGGTTTCAGCATTTCCAGGTTATCATAAATTATGGGATGTGTACTGTAATTGTCTTTTCTGGCTTTTCTGGTTTTTCTGGCCAGTAACAATTCGAGAATAAATGCAGAAAGAATAATTATGATATTAAACAAAAATATTCCCAGTATAGGGAAGCCTACCCACTTGAATGAATTGACAGCTGAAATGGCAATAACAGTAAATGTATATGCCATATCTTTTATGTTCAGGTTTCTTGTTCTGAACCTGATGATTGTGAAAATGGCAAATAAGCCAATAGCCATTCCTAATTGAGCCATGGCTGAGTTGAATACTATTGGCAGCATAGAACCAAGAATGAAAATCACTATGCCCATCAGGAAAAAGCTGAATACGTACCTTGCCTTTTTCGAATACCTGTAATAAACTACACGGATAAGAAGGAAAAGAAAAACCAGGTTTATTATAAACCGTTCAATAATTGCCCAGAAATCAGGGTTATTCAGATTGAAAAAATCTTTAAACATAATCTTGATATTTTAAGATTAAAAATTCCTGCAGTTGTTTAAGAAGAAATCCATATTGCGCATAAGGCTTATTTTCTTATAGTAAATATAAATAATTGTCGCGATTCTGGACCAATCAAAACACCATATTTTGAAAAAATCTATCCTTAAACTTTCAAATTAACTGGAATAGCCAATAAGGGAGAATAATATATCTGGTTTTTCAACACAAATATTTTATTTGACTTATATCCCATTCTTTCCTAACTTTATCACTATTAATCACTAACATGGCAAGCCTCATCCCGGGTTACGAATACGACATCTTCATCAGCTACCGCCAGAAAGACAACAAATATGATGGCTGGGTAACAGAGTTTGTTGACAACCTCAGGAAGGAACTGGAAGCTACCTTTAAGGAAGAAGTCAGCGTTTATTTTGACATTAATCCTCACGATGGACTTTTAGAGACACATGATGTAGATGCTTCCCTGAAGGACAAGCTGAAGTGCCTTGTGTTTATCCCGATCATATCTCGTACGTACTGTGACCCCAAGTCATTTGCCTGGGAACATGAGTTCAAGGCATTCGCTGACCAGGCTTCTCAAGATCAGTTTGGATTGAAGATAAAACTTCCTAATGGTAATGTGGCGAACAGGGTACTGCCGATTCGTATTCATGATTTAGACATCAATGATATAAAGGAATGTGAGTCGGTTCTGGGAGGAGTGATACGGGGTGTTGAGTTTATTTACAAGGAGCCAGGCATTAACAGATCGCTTACACCAAAAGATAGCGAAGAGAAAAACTTGAACAAAACAAATTATCGCAACCAGATCAATAAAATTGCGCTTGCGATAAGAGAGATTATTACTTCGATAGTAAAACATGAACAAAAGCCTGAGGAAGGTACTAAGAAAATTATTGAACCACTCTATATCCCCAGAAAACGCAATAAAACAGTAATCATTGCCGGATCAGTCATATTATTAGCTTTGATAATTCTTGGTTTCCTCTTAATTCCAAAACTATTAACTAAAGAAGAGCCTGAAAAATCAATCGTAGTCTTGCCATTTAAAAACCACACAGGGAATCCAGATCAGGATTATCTTGTGCAGGGACAGAATGATGCATTGGTTTCAGAACTATGCATGATAAGCCAGGTCAAACCCCTCCGTGTCCTTTCAGGGAAGACAGCTTCAGCCATTGCCAGTACATCCAAGTCGATACCAGAGATAGCAAATGAGATTAATGTTGATTATATTATTGAAGGATCTGTTTTGAATGCTTCAGATTCGGTTAACTTTCAGCTGACGCTGATTCAGGCACATCCTGAAGAAAGGCTTGTATGGACTCAGGTTTATAAAAGTGATCTTAGCAATATTATTAAACTTCATCACAATATTGCCAACGAGATAGTAAATAAGATCGGAATTGATCTTACTCCTGAAAATCTAGTAACACTTACAAGTCCCCAGAAGATAAATCCCGAGGCATATAAATTATATTTAAGGGGAATGTACAATCTCAAATTGGAAACCCCTGAGTCAATAAAGAAGGGTATTGATTACCTGAATGAAGCGATCAGTCTCGATCCTGCAGATGCTTTTGCTCATGCTGCACTTGCTTCGGGATATTTTGCAATTGCTCACGGGCCGATGGATCCAGGTGATGCCGTGATAAAAGGTGTAGCTGCTGCTTCACAGGCCATAAAACTAGATACAACTTTGGCTGAAACTTATTTTGCACTTGCTCAGGCATACGAGTATTCTCTCTGGAAATTCCCGGAAGCAGAAAAATACTACAAAAAGGCCTTAAGCATCAACCCAAATCATGCTGATGCGCATTTTCATTATGCCTGGGCTTTGATATTGTCGGGCAGAAACGAAGAAGCCCTCGCTGAGCACCTGCTGGCAAAAAAATATGATCCGTTTGCCCCGGAAATAACAGCACAGCTGGGTTTGTTTTACCTTCATATTGGTAAAAATGAAAAAGCCCTCCAGGAAGCATTTAAATCACTTGAAATACGGCCTGATTACAACCAGGGATTATGGGTTTTAGGTAATGCATACCTTGCAATGGGGAAAGTAGATGAAGCTATAGCAGCACATAAAAAGTTGGCAGAAAAGTACCCGAGATGGATGTTCGCACTCGGCGTTACTTATGCCAAGGCTGGTAAAAGAAGTGAAGCTGAGGAAGTCCTTAAACGTATGGATACATTGACACCAGGTCCGATTATCGCATTGGGTTATGTTATGCTGAATTCAGCACTTAATCACAAGGATGAAGCCTTCAAATGGCTTGCATACGAACCACGTCACATCTGGCTTCCCTGGGTGGCTGTCATGGATTGGGGCAGCAATCTACACGGCGATCCCCGTTTTGATGAATTTGTGAAGAAGCTTAATCTTCCTAAGAAATAATCGAAAAGTCTAAGAGTTTAAAAGTTAATTGAGTCAAGGAAACCTGACAGAAGATATTTAATATCATTACACTTGATATATTCAGCCCTCGGAAATCAGCTCCAGTGGCTTTTTATTTTAGATCGACTTGTCAAAATAAATTGACTTTGGCTTAAATAAGGTATAACTTTGATTAAATAAAGAATGAAATCATGAAAAAGAAAAACAGAATTTGGATTTATCCATTAATACTTTTGGGATTTGTATTAATTCTTATTAATAGTTGTAAAAATAATAGTATAATTTTTAATCGGAACCTTACCTACGGAACTATGAGCGATATCGATAGCAACACATATAAAACCATACAAATAGATACTCAAACTTGGATGGCCGAAAACCTGAAAACAACCAAGTATCGTAATGGCGATTTAATAGGTACAACCACTCCAGTAACGTTGGATATATCTGGTGAAAGCACACCCAAATACCAATGGGCTTATGGTGGCAATGAGAATAATGTTGCTACTTATGGCAGATTATATACATGGTATGCAGCGAATGACAGTTGTAGTGTATGCCCTACAGGCTGGCATGTGCCCACTGATGAAGAATGGACAACACTTATAACATATCTTGGGGGTGAAAGCATTGCAGGTGGTAAACTAAAAGAAAAAGGTATAAATCACTGGGATAGTCTAAATACTGGAACAACAAACTCATCAGGTTTTACAGCTCTTCCTGGTGGATTACGTTTCAACTTTGGAGCATTCAACTTCTTTGGCAGCACCGGTTACTGGTGGAGTTCTACGGAGTACTCAACTAACTATGATGCCTATGGCCTGGCCATGTACTACGATGGCAGCAATGTAGACAAGAGCCACGTCTATAAGAAGGCTGGATTTTCTATTCGTTGCGTAAAGGACTAAAGTATTATTATTGAAATAACCTATCATGAAAATCAGAATAAGATTTATCCCGTTAATGCTGGTAGTAATATTGTTAGTGCTTTCAAACAGTTGTAAAAAAGATGAGTAAGCTACAACTGGTACCGTTGAAGATGTCGATGGTAATGTCTATCAGACAGTAAAGATAGGGAGCCAGTGGTGGATGGCTGAAAACCTAAAAACTACAAAATACATCCCCCTTGTTCCTGACTCCACTGAATGGAGGAACCTCCTTTCTCCTGGTTACTGTTGGTACGATAATGATATTGCCAATAAAGACGAATATGGTGCATTGTATAATTGGTACGCAGTTGATGCAGGTGACCTATGTCCCATCGGCTGGCATGTTCCAACATACGATGAATGGGAGTTATTAGTGTCTCATTTGGGTGGCAAAGATGTAGCTGGTGGCAAACTGAAAGAAACAGGAACCAGGCATTGGGAAAGCCCGAACACAGGTGCAACAAATGAATCCGGTTTTACCGCTCTTCCAAGTGGCACACATGGTTCCTTTGATGCAATTGGTATTTTCGTTGGTCTCGGTACCTGTAGTTTCTGGTGGAGTTCCACATATATCAGTGGCCCTGCTGCCTATGCAGATGATCGTTCTATAATCTACAGTAGTAGCAAACTTTTTAGCGCCGATGAAGATAGAAGGTATGGTAATTTTGTACGTTGTGTTAAGAATTGAATGACCATTAATAACAATAACTTATTGCCAGCCCTCGAAAATCAACTCCGGGGGCTTCTTCATTAAATAAAATTGACATTGGCTTATATATGGTGTAACTTTGGATAGGTTTGAAATTTATTACTATGAAAAAAAATTTTCTTCCGATAGCAATTGTTAGTATTTCATTTGCTGCAATGTCTCAAAAGAGCAAGGTTAAAAGCGCTCTTAGTTACATTGACCAAGGTAACCTGAATAAAGCAAAAGAAGCCATCGACCAGGCATTAGTTGATAAGAAATCAAAAGATTGGTTCAATACCTATTTTGCAAAAGGTAAACTTTGTCAGGCTGCATACGAATCAACCAATGAAAAGTATAAAGCTTTTTATACAGATCCTCTGGCTGAAGCCTATGCTTCATTTCAGAAAGCAATGGAACTTGATCCAAAAGGTGGAGCAAAAAAAAAATTATCACAAATATGATCTATAATTCACTTGCTGCTAACTTATATAACCAATGTAGTACAAGATTTGAAGCTAAAGATTTTGAAGGAGCTCTGAATTCATTCGAGACACTGATTAAAATCACCGAAAGTGATTTGTATGCAGGTTCTAAAGATACTGCGATTTATTATAATGCAGGTCTGGCTGCTGTAAATTGTAACAAATATAATGAAGCAATCAAGTACTTTGAGAAATGTTCAGAAATGAAGTATATGGGAATTACTCCGTATTACCTGATCTATCAAAGTTATCTTGGACTCGGAGACTCAATAAAGGCAGAATCTATTTTAACCGGTTTACCAAAGTTATTCCCGAATGATAAAAGCATAACTCTGCAATTAATAGATTTTTACTCAATGAGTAGCAAATTTGATGAAGCTCAGGAATATATTACTGTTGCGAAAGAGAGTGATCCGAATAATTACAGTCTGTATTTTGCTGCAGGGATTATGTACCTGAATCAGAATAAATATGATCAGGCTATATCTGAACTTGGCAAATCAATTGAACTTAATCATGAATTATATGATACTCAGTACAGTCTAGGTGCAGCATATATCAATAAGGCAGTAGAGATGTTTACGAAGGCCAATGAAATAATGGACGTTAAAAAGCACACTGAAGTAATTGATTCTGCAAATATAGTTTATGCTAAAGCGCTTCCGTACTTGGAAAAAGCTTATGAACTTAACCCTAATGATGTCGAAACGATGAGCTGCCTTAGGGAATTATACTACAGACTAAAGATGACAAAGGAATATGATGAGATCAAAGCCAAACTGGATGCAATAAACGCCCAGCAGAAATAAGTATCTTTTAGGAAACCATAATAAGACCTAATCAAATGACTATAAACAAAGACATCGGTATTACTTCGACATTTTGCTGTACCTCTGCGATAGATTTTGAAACCCCCTGCGATAACTTTAGGATCTCGGTTAACTCATCAAAATATGCCAGAGCTGTTTGCTCGTCCTTATAACATCTGCTGCGATCTCTGCCAAAATCATCATTCTTTGCAATATGCTGAGTTCAATATGTTGCAACCATGTTGCAACCGAATAAAATAAAAAAGAGCTAAGTGTTTCTTAACTCTTTGATTATCTGTGTGGGGCGTGCTGGAATCGAATGCTGACGCTTGCGGTCAGCATCCTGACTTCCCTGACAAAAATGTCAGGGAACGTCAGTACCAGTAATTGCGTGGGGCGTGACAGAATCGAACTGTCGACCTCTTGCCTGTCGAGCAAGCGTTCTGAACCAACTGAACTAACGTCCCTTATAACCCCAAAAATAACAAAATATTAAGAGCCGGATTGTACCGGCTCCCTGTTTTTATTCTCCTACTATCTTTAATTGTTTCCCAATAGCTACCCTGTCCGTGAGCTCCATATTATTAAGCAACGCAAGTTCAGCCATCTGTGACTGCTTTACTCCGAAAGAGGTGAAAGTATCTGCAAGCGTACCTGCTTTTGTTACAGATCTGACAATAATCTTTTTCGGCTTTACATTTATTTTGGCAGCATCCGTAAGCTTGCTAAAGCTGCCCATTGCAGTTTTCAATGTACCTGAATATGTGTTGAAATCGGCTTCCGCAGTCATTCCGTGAAAAACATATATAATATTATCATAATTAATATAGTACGAAAGTATTTCGTTAGTTGCCGTTGCACCCGTTGTCTGGTCCTGAGTCGTCTGCTTGTTAACAGTTGCAAGTGCAGGCATCCCGTTGACTGTTATATTACTGCTCTCAACCGGCGTCAGCGACAGGTCTTTGATTGTGGTATCTGAGGCTGCTTTAAGCGTTTTTTGACGGGAAAGAGTAAATACAATCATTGCTTTTCCGTCCGATGGTGCCATTGTTACCTGGAGCGGTGAGTTTTCAAATTGCCATCCTGCAGGATAGGTGAATTTAAATTTCATTTCGGGATGATAAAATATATTGTTCTCCACATAGCCCTGTCTGGGGTCTTCACCATAAACGATTCCATTTATCAATTTTAAATAATTGTCAGAATTAATCTTCCAATTGGTTGATTTCAAATTTGTCTGCCACTCTGTAGCTGACTGGTTTACAGAATTATAGCGGTCGCCCGGATCGGGGTGCGTTGATAAGAATGTAGGAACTCCGCCATTATCGCTGGCAAGATTCATTTTATATAAGACCTTAAAAAATTCTGCCATCTGATGAGCATCATAGCCGATTTTAGATGAATATTCAACACCCAGCTTGTCGGCCATACGTTCTTCATCACGGCTGAATTTCAGGAATAACAGCTGCATTCCCTGCATGGCATACTGTGCATATTGTGCAAATTTTTCTGAAGCTATCATCCCTCCCATTAAAACCAGCTGTCCCAGCGTTTGTTTTGTCTGCTGACTTGCTGTATGGCGCGCACAAATATGTCCCATTTCGTGTCCGACAACACCCATCAGCTCGGCTTCACTGTTCAGTTGTGCCAGAATACCCCGGGTCAGATAAATATATCCGCCGGGAACAGCAAATGCGTTAATTACGGGTGAATCCAGAACCCTGAGGTGGTATGCAACTTTTGGTCGATGAGATATTAATCCCATTTCATTACTCTTCGTCTGAACAAAAGCCAGCAGATCATCATCTTTATAATCACCAAAAGTCGCAATTACCTGAGGATCATACGATTGCCCCAATGCAAGCTCCTGGCTTTCAGACATAAGCATGAGTTGGGTTTTGCCGGTTACTGGATTTACTGCACACGAGATAAACAGCAAAACCACTATAAATAATACTGAAACTTTTAATACAAACTTTGTTTCTTTCATATTTATAGAATTTATGATATTTTTTAAAATCATATTTTGCCGGTAAAGTAATTATCAGGAAAAGTCGAATCCTGAAATATATGCCGGGGCATCATAAAAGTAATTCTTTTCTTCTTCTGTAAGATTAATAAATTTCGTATAAACAAGTCCCGGCTTTGCATTGAGCATCCGGTTCAATGTTCCCATATCTACCTCGGTTCTTAATTTATCAAAGAGTTCGCTGCGGTCATCCTGCCAGGTTAGCCCGGTATTAAATCCTTCAGCCGCACAGGCTGACTCAAACAAATCTGCAAGTTTTGCTTCTTCTCCTTCTTTACAGTAGATGGCATCAAAAACAAGGTAACGGAATTCTCCAGGCTTGAATAACTTCCTTAAAAGAGGTATTCCCGGAAGGATTTTCATCATCACCCAGCCCCAGATTCCCGGAATATCATACACTTTATAGGTAGTAGGTATTGCACAAACACCTGCAATAATATCGTCTTTGTTTTTTAATATATAATATCTGTTCCCGAAAAAAGCATATTCAGTTGTGAAAAACGAGTAATTTTTGTAAAAGCTTAACAGGAGATCATTCATTTTTGGTTTTTCAGCATCAGTCAGCAGGGTTACGTTGGGATTTCGTTTGGGATAAAATCTGCTGAAAGCAACTGTAAGGAAGGATCTTATATATTCATAGCCGGTCTGGTTAATAAGGTTTTTTGATCTTTCATTCATGCTTTCGACAAATGCATACATGATATGCTTGTCTTTTTCAAAAACATCCGGAAGCTCCAGAAGATGAGGCCGGCTGAATATTTCGAGGGTTTTTTGCTTAAAAGAATCATCAGCTTCAGATTTGATAACAGCTTTCTCCCGTTTTCTCCAGTTAAGATCAGTCTGGTAAGTGGACTGGAAAGTCAGATATCTTATGTGAGTTGAAGGATAACGAAGTGCATCCTGGCCGGAAATGCGAAAACATGCTCCAACTGTTCCGGTTATTTTGTTTTTCTTATAAAGTGAAATAAACCTTATCTGATCACCGTAAGCAGCAATTCGCTGAGCAATGTTCTGAAGCGAAAATCTCATTCCTCCTTCCGAACCCTGAACTGAATGATTTAATATATCCAGAATTCCTTCGCTTGCAAAGTCGGAAACCTTTACTTCCAGACCGTGAAAATCCAATATGCTCTTCTCAAACATTCTTCTATTTAAGACTTAATTTGTTTTATTATCGAGAGTTCCGAAAACTTTCTGAAGAAGCGGTGTTACTCTTGCAGAGACTTCTTTTCGAATCTTAAGCTCTTCACCCTCAACTTTTGAAAACATTCCTGTAAGCGCTTTATTTGTAAGAAATTCATCAAGATCGGTGTTAACAGGTTTCAGGTTGGCAAGCTTCCCGGCTATTGAATTTGCCAGAGTATTCCACTTTGAGGTTAGAGTATTCCATGAATCTTTTGTGGAGATGTTCCCTATTATTTTTTTCTCTGTAGATGCCTGGATTTTGGGTTTATATAAATTGTACAAATCGGTATAGGTCGCATTCCTGAGATAATTTGTAGCTGCATTATCGGCACCTTTAAGAATTCCGAAAGCATCCTGTATTGTCATCTGGGTTATGCTGTTCACAAAGATCGGTGCAACTTCTTTTGCTGCATCTTCAGCTGCCCTGTTTATTCTCAGAATGACATCCTGAATAAGCTTATCGCCTCCGGGGATTTTGGAGATGTTATCTACTATTGTTTTTGCCTCATCGGGAAGAAGTATTTTAATTGCAGCATCTCTAAAATAACCATCCACAGCTGAAAGTTTTTCGGCCGAGTTTTTTGCTCCGGTTACAAGAGCTTCCTTAAGCCCGCTTATTACATCACCTTCCGTGAGCGCTGTCGTTCCGGTTGTCTGAAGAACATTAAGAAGTTCAGCACAACCTGAAAAGATAAGCAACAGCACAATAAATGAAATTATTCCTTTTTTCATTATTTAGTATTTCATAAATATTTTACAAGATATAAATAATGAAGTTTTTTCTGAAATGACTTTTAAAAAAAGAATATAATATTTAAAAATATCAGCTGTAAGGTTCCTTATTACAGCAGTTTATGAGATTACAGGCAAAAGAGCATTTGATATAATAAGGTCTTCCGGATTGGTGATTTTAATGTTTTCCCGGTTCCCTTCAACTAGATTAATTTTCACTCCTGTCTTTTCAAGAACAGAAGCATCATCAGTGAATTCCGGCAGATATTCCTGAAGATATGCTTTTTTTATAAGCTCGGCATTGAATACCTGGGGTGTCTGTACCTGTCTTACAAGCGTTCTGTTCATTGGTGTACTTCCTTTTTCCGAGATCATTCTAAGGGTATCGGATGGAGTAATTACAGGAATTGCATTTCCAAGCTTTTCAGCTGTATCAAAACATCTTTTAATAGTATCAATGCTCACAAACGGTCGTACTCCGTCGTGAATAGCAACAAGGCCCGGAACATCGACAAATTTTAATCCATTCCTCACAGAAAAAAAACGGGCTTTGCCACCTCCCTTAACAAGAGTGTGTGGGATTTTAAATGAATATTTCACCTGAAGGTCAGCCCAGAATCTTAATTGATTTTCAGGCAGAACGGTTATGATTTCAATTGATTCGTTAAATGCCTTGAATCGTTCCAGTGTGTGCATTAATACGGGCTTCCCTGCAATTTCAAGATATTGCTTGGGCATATCAGCGCCCATTCGTTTGCCGCTTCCGCCGGCGACTATAACCACATATAGTTTCATAAGTGTTGGGACGAGGTGCTTATTATTTAGTGTATAAAAACCTTTTTATACTTCGCTTTGGTGTTTTAGCAAACTCCTCCGGATGTATTCTGTATTTACTTACAGCCATGAATTCCGGAATCTTTTCATTAATTTTTTTCCTGGTTTCCTCAAGTATTGCTAATAGCCTTTCTTCGGAAATATTATCTTTTTTCACCATTTCATAATCCGGAAATATCAACCCGATAAGTTTATTATCTTCTAAAATAACAAGCGATTCAGCAATATAATTCATGTTATTAATTACAGCTTCAATCTCTTCGGGGAAAATGTTTTTCCCTGATGAACCAAGGATCATAACCTTGCTTCTTCCTTTTATGAAGATATTCCCTTCTTTATCAATGACACCAAGATCGCCTGTGTGCATCCAGCCTTTTTCATCAATCATTTCCCTGGTCGCATTTTCATTCTTATAATAACCCAGCATTACATTTTCACCCCGGAGAATAATTTCTCCGATTTGTTTTTCAGGATCAGGAGAATCTATTGTAACCTCAAGTGTATCAACTGCTTTGCCGGATGCTCCAAGCCTGGTAGTATCCCACGAGGTGTAGCTGATCAGAGGTCCGCATTCTGTCATGCCATAGCCTACTGAAAATCTGAATCCTATTTTTCTGAAAAATCTTTCAGCTTCAGCGTTAAATGGTGCACCTCCGATAACGATTTCATGAAATCTTCCGCCAAAGGTTTCTGTCAGCGTTCCTTTAATTTTTTTATGAAGAATCGTATTTATCCCGGGAATAGCAAGCAGCACTTTCATTGCCGGTTTGCGGATAACAGGCAGCAGTTGTTTTTTGAATATTTTTTCAATAACAAGCGGAACTGAAAGAATAAGCCTTGGCTTTATTTCCTTGAATGCCTGAACTATAATTTGCGGTGACGGAGTTTTTGACAGTATTGTGATATGACAGCCAAAGGTAAAAGGGAAGAGAAATTCAAATGCGCAGCCATAGGTATGTGCAAGGGGTAAAAACGAAACCAGAGGATCTCCGGGTTTAAGGGGCATATGAGTTTGTGCAAACCTTACATTGGCAGCAAGGCTGTTATGTGTTATCATAACCCCTTTTGAGAACCCGGTAGTTCCTCCGGTATAACTTATTACGGCAAGCTTATCATTCGGAATATCCGAGAATTTAATGTCTTCCTGGTTAAGATTTGGATAGGCTTTTGCATATTTCTCTTCAAGAGCAGAATATGCTTCTTTCATCAGCGTGTTCCCGGAGGTAATCATAGAAAAATCCTCAAGCGAGATAACTCCGGTAATTTCCGGCAATTTTGCAATGTCGAGTGTTTCATATATCTTATCATCGACAAATAAGAACCGGGCATCGGAATGATTGATAAGATTTGACAGATCTTCAGGCTTGAAATCGGGCAGAATTGGCACAATTACAGCCCCATATGTTACCGTGGCAAGATAAACAACACACCAGTAGGCAGAGTTTCTGCCGACAAGTGCAATTTTATCTCCTTCTTTAATTCCGATGTCTTTATAGAACAGGTGAAATTTCAGAATCTTTGCGGCTATCTCTTTATAGGAATACCCTTTTTCCTTATAATTCGATAAAGCCTCTATGTCCCAGTTCTGTATAATACTCTGTTCAATATACCCAATTAAACGTTCCCTGATCATAGATTTTTGTTTTAGTTTATAATAACAAAGTTACAATATGAAAAGTAATAATAGTTGTTATAAAGACTTCTTTTTTAAGTCCCGGTGGTTCGGGGATTATTTTAAACAAAAAACATTACAAGAATTGCAATGGCAGATAAAATATTTACAACAGTGAAGAAATAATTATAGCTCTCTCTCTTCTTGCTGAAATGCCCTAGTTTGCGGGCCAGAATACCAATATTTGGAACAAATAATACAATAAGAAATGCAAAAAATTCTATACCAAAAAACACGTCTTCAAGTCCTCCTTTAACGAGAGCCGATAAATAAACTACAATAAGAAGAACCAGTAAATAAAAAAGATAGGTGATTTTAAGCAGAAGTGTTGAAACAAGTCTTCGTTTATGAAGCTGGTGCGGTTTCAGATAGGCATAGGCCAGGGAAAAAATAAATACGATAAAGACGATACCAAGAATATGGTTTAATATTTCATTAAAATTTGCCATTTCTTCAGGTATTAATTTCCTAATCATTATTTAATAGTCGACCAGATCAGTGAACTGGCTCCCAATACTGCCGCATTTTGTGTACTTAACTGTGATTCAAGAAGTTTAACCTTCCCTTTATAGATGCTGAGCAGGTTTTCCTCCATATATTCCTTGGCGGGTTCAAATATCAGGTCCTTGGCCAGAGCTAATCCGCCGAAAAGAAATATGGCTTCGGGGTTAGTATGGGCAACAACATCTGCAAGTTTAAATCCCAGCATCCTGCCAGTATGCTCAAAAGCTCTTTTTGCAAGATAATCACCCCGTTTTGCTGCATCATGAATCATTTCGGCATCAAGCTCATCAAAGCTGAATTTTCTCAGTTCGCTCGGTTCTATGCTGTCAGCCATAATTTTAAGCAATGACCTTTTAAGTCCTGTTGCTGAGACATACGTCTCAAGGCATCCTTTTCTGCCGCAGCCGCAATCGCGGTTTGACGGGCCCGGACGGATTGCCGTATGTCCAATCTCTCCTGCAAAGCCATCATGCCCATATACAAGCTTCCCGTCTATTACAAAACCGCTTCCAAGTCCTGTACCAAGAGTAATCACCACAAAATTTTTCATCCCTTTTGCTCCTCCGTATATCATCTCTCCGACGGCAGCCGCATTGGCATCATTTGTAACAATTACAGGAAGCGTTGTGTGCCGGTGAAAGATATCAGCAAGCGGCAGTATTCCTTTCCAGGGCAGCCCTGCAGCATATTCTATAGTACCTTTATTTATATTCCCCATTGGCGCTCCAATGCCAAATCCCTTAATTTCAATCCCGTTACCAATTTTTTGTCCAGTAACTGAAATTTTTTCATATAGAGCAGCTACATAAACTTCTATTTCGTCATAGTGGGTGGTCTTTAACCTGTCTTCAGCAAGAATATTCCCTTCCCTGTCAACAAAACCAAAAATTGTATTTGTACCTCCTATATCAATGCCTACTGCAACTTCCTTTTTTGCCATTTTCTTCAGATAAAATCTTTTGTGTATGTAAATATACCATTTACTAATTAATCCGGAAATCTGAAAAGCGTTTTTTCATCATCTAGCCTTCAATATATTCGTTGCCTATTTTTCTTGCCCTCTGTGGTTTATCAAGGTTGATGCCCAGTGAAACCCCTGTTTCAACAAGAATATTCCAGCCGGCTGCAAGCTGGATATATTCAGAATACCGGTCGTCGTCAGGAATAATAATTGTCGGGAATTGTGTTTGTTTAGCAGATATTGCAATTATATTCATACCCACGCCTTTTATCAGGCATTCAGAGAATTTATTCTGTTCTTCGGCAAAAGGATCTATCCATATAAGAACTTCGTTTTTATTCATCACCTCTTCAATTCCATGAACTGCGAATGTACCCTCAAGAAAATCTGATTTTTTCCTTGTAGTTTCATTGGTTTTAAGTGCCAGTTCTTCAGCTACACCGTTGTTTCTGCCAGCAAAATATACAATATCAGCTTCCCGGATAATCTTTATTATTTCAGGATCTATTTTTAGTGTAAGAGCAGTATATATTTTTTCTGCAAGCTCAGTTAGTCCTTGCATTTTTTCACCTTTCAGTAATCTGATAAGAGCATCATAAAAAAGTGTCTGTTCAATAACCGATTTAGTTGCTGCCACAGCATTTTCTTTTCCACAATTCAGAATATATGTTTTTACTGCAAATTCTTCAAGTCTTGTGTTCTGGTTTGCAGTAAGTCCAAAAACATTTTTATGGTTCTGTTTTTTAAGCTCCATAACCAAGCGGATCACTTCTCTTGTCAGACCTGAATTTGATGCGGCAAATACAGCAAAATCCTTCAGGTTATACTCAATGGCCTGTGTACATCCTTCTGTCATAAGAGGCAATTTAAATTCCCCTTTAAGAGCAGCATAAATTGCTCTTTTTGCAGGCAGAATTCTGCTGCTGCCCTCACCTGTCAGAAACAATCCTTTCATTAAAGCTGCTGCCTGAGCAAATGGCTTAACACTCTCTTGATCAAATGATTTGACAACTTCAGGAGTTTCCATCATTTCCCTGACGAGGGCATACTTGCTATATTTTTCTTCATTTAAATTCATCTTTTATAAAGTTTTATTTATTAAGAATTCTGAAAGATCCTTTTGAACCTGCGGCTCTTTCTGAAAGCCTCCGCCAAGATGCTGCCAGTATACTTCGGCATATTTTACTCCTGCCAGTTTCCCGTAATTATGGTTTCCTTCAAGCACAAACTCGAAGAAGTCATCCATTTTATGCATATGTCTCATCAGCTCTATTTGTGAATTATGATAAGAGAGCATTTTCTTCTTTGTCTCAATAACCGATGTGATATCTATAAAGAAATGCGGCGGGACAATTTGTGATCCAAGAGGATCGAATAACG
Source organism: Bacteroidia bacterium (assembly GCA_026391515.1). Lineage (GTDB taxonomy): Bacteria > Bacteroidota > Bacteroidia > Bacteroidales > VadinHA17 > LD21. Next base: position 21,403 of record JAPLEC010000288.1, read on the forward strand.
TAAAAGGAGAAGAATGGTAGAGCAACGGCGTTTCCTTAAGTGGTTTTTCTTTTACAGGAACCGGGTCGAGTGCTGAGACCATGGCTGCGACTTCAACTATATTTGCAGTGATCCTGTGATCAGAATGATAATCAAAGGGAAGATGCGTGAAAACAATTCCTGCATTTACTTTGCGGATAAGAGAAATTGCTTTAAGCCTCAGTTCTTCTGAGTCCAGGAGAAATCCGTCTGACCCCCCCAGTGAATAATATTCTGCATCAAGAACAGCAGCAGCTTTCGTAGCTTCTTCAAATCGGATTTTCGCTGTCTCCTTCATATTTGTTTTACAACCACCAAGATCACCACCTGTCATTGTTGCAATGATAATCTTATACCCTTTCTTTTTCAGCAGCATGAGTGTTCCGGCATTCCATGCTTCGGCATCATCGGGATGAGCATGAAATGATAGCGCAACCTTGTTGAATTTATGTGCCATAGTCCTATTCTTCTAATATATTATTTATACAATTGATCTTGAACTAGATGAATTTTAGTGATCCAAAATATTCTGGCCGGTGAAAATCCGGTTTTTGTGTTTCGACCCTGTTCCAGGTAACATAATGAGGAACAGAAAGTTTGTCACCACATTTATAAAAATTAGCCCTGAAAGTCTGCCCTTTAAATTCTTTTATTACATGGCGAAAAAATACATCCGGCGGAATTGCTATAGTTATTGTCCATGAAAATTTACCTTTTGTCTCTTTGACGGGTTTTTTACCTGCAGATGCCACTCTTCTGATTTTTGCTATGATTTCAGGATTTGTCTTTGTGCTGTCTTCCCTTCTTGTTCCTGTTCAAAGGAGACATGTTCCTATCCCGTTAAATTCAAAATTATAATAGATCCCGTCATCGCATGGT